>JBMOFB010000097.1:0-4440 GCA_049314475.1 Sediminibacterium sp. | reverse complement strand
CTCAAGTAGTTTAAGCTATTTCCGCTTTCTTCGCCCTTTGTCCATAGCCTGTTTTTTGAACGACTAAAGAAAGTGACTTTTTGCAGGGAGATGGTTGCGTCCACTGCAGCCTGATTCATAAAACCCAACATCAACACTTTTTTTGTAGAAGCGTCTTGAACGACTGCAGGCACCAAGCCATCTGCATATTTTGTAAAATTGATATTCATGTTAGCTGTCATATTACGAGTTTAATAATTTGATTCCTATTTTTTATATTGAATTAATAATTGAATAATCTATCATTAACAGAATTTAAATTCTAATTGCTACTCCATTTTGACTTAGATATTGTTTTAAATCAGGAATTGCAATTTCTTTATAATGAAAAACGCTCGCAGCTAATGCCGCATCTGCTTTACCCTTTTTAAATACATCTAAGAAATGCGCTTCCGTTCCACCCCCACCTGAAGCAATGATTGGAACTGGTAAATTTTCAGACAATTGCGCTGTAATATCTAAAGCAAAACCTTGCTTTGTCCCATCGTGGTTCATAGAAGTTAATAAAATTTCTCCAACGCCTAAATCCACCGCTTCTCTTGCCCAATCTACCACCAATTTATCTGTCTTGGTTCTGCCACCATTTAAATAGACATACCAGTTATTGTCAGACTCGCATTTTGCATCAATGGCCAATACGATACATTGACTTCCAAATTGTTTTGCAAATCTACTGATTGTTAAAGGATCTAAAAATGCTGCGGTGTTAATTGAAATTTTATCTGCACCATTTTGCAATAAAACGCGTACATCTTCTTCTGATTTAATACCTCCCCCCACCGTGAATGGAATATTAATGCGGTGTGCTATTTTATGCACCAATGCACTCAAAGTTTTTCTTTGTTCAACAGTTGCAGTAATGTCTAAAAAAACCAGTTCATCCGCACCTTGACTTGCATACAATGCGGCCAACTCAATTGGATCACCGGCATCCCTGATTTGCTCAAAGTTCACGCCTTTTACGGTGCGTCCATCTTTAATATCTAAACAAGGTATGATTCGTTTTGTAAACATAATTTTTAAAATGTTGATAGCTCGGATAAGCTTATTTTATTTTCATAAATCGCTTTGCCTACTATGGCAGCGGAACAACCAATCGTTCTTAATTCCTCTAAATCTTTTAGTGCACTAACCCCTCCACTTGCAATCAACTGCAATGTTGGATACTTTGCTAATATTTTTTGATAAAGTGAAATGGATGGACCTTCTAGTTTTCCATCTTTTTGTATATCTGTACAAAATAATTGCGTAACCCCTTTATTCATATAAGATCCAATAAATTCATAGACATCTATTGTTGTTTTTTCAAGCCATCCTCCCACTGCAATCTTTTCTTCATACACATCTGCCCCCAACATGAATACTGCAGCCCCGAAGCGTTCAATCCACTCCTCAAATATGGCTCGTTCCTTTACAGCAAGGCTGCCAATGGTAGCATAAGTTGCGCCGGTATCTAGAACTGTTTTTAAGGTTGCCTCTGTTTTAATACCTCCTCCAAAATCTATGATTAAGTTGGTTTTATTGGCTATTTTTTCAAGCACTTTCCAATTCACTACTGCACCTGCTTTAGCGCCATCTAAGTCTACTAAGTGTAGTCGCATAAGACCAACTCCTTCAAATTGCTTTGCAACTTCTAATGGGTCTTCATTATAGATTTTTTTTTGCGCATAATCCCCTTCGGTCAACCTAACGCATTTACCTTCTATAATATCGATTGCTGGAATAATTTGCATATACATTAAGATTTTAGGGATAGAAAATTTTGAATGATTTGTTCCCCAACTGCTGCAGATTTTTCGGGATGAAACTGTACCCCATAAAAATTATTTTTATGCAAAGCACTGCTATAGTCCTGGATATAATCTGTGGTCGCAATTGTACCTGTCCCTATGCCCGCATAAAAACCATGTACAAAATAAGTATAGCTATTTTCAGACACCCCATTGAAAAGCTCCGTTTTCAAATTTGTAATTGTATTCCAACCAATCTGAGGCACTTTGGTTGTGTTTTCAGTTGCTTTGAATGCCATTACCTGCTCTTCAAAAATGCCTAAACATTTGGTATCATTTTCTGCGGAGTGCTTGCACATTAATTGCATGCCTAAACAAATTCCTAGGACAGGTTGCTTCAATGAAACAATCAATTGGTCTAAATTCCTTTCCTTCAAATAAGCCATTGCTGTGCTAGCTTCACCTACTCCTGGAAAAATCACTTTATCCGCAGCTTGAATCATCGCTGGGTCATCTGTCACTTTTGCTGCTACGCCTAGTCTTTCTAGGGCATATAGCACTGATTGGATATTGCCTGCATTATATTGTACGATTGTTATATTCATTTTTGAAATAATGCTTTAGTTGCTTAAAACCCCCTCTAAAAATGTTTTGGTGGTTGATTCCACATCCTCTCCCTTAGATAAAGCTTGTATGTATGCAGAACCAATGATGGCGCCATTTGCAAAAACATTTACCGCATCAAAACTAGCTTTATCCTTTATCCCAAATCCTACTAAGAATGGATTTTTTAATTGCATTGATTTTAATCTTTCCAGGTACATGGCAACTTTAGTAAAATCTTTATCCGTTCCGGTTGTTGCAGATGAACTTACTGCATATAAAAATCCGGAACTTAAATCATCTAATTTTCTCAATCTTGTTTCTGGTGTTTCTGGTGTCACTAAAAAGATGAAATCTAACTCATTCGCTTTAATAGTTGTACCATATGCATGTTCAAATTCATATAAAGGCATATCGGGTAAGATCAATCCATCCACGCCTAGTAATTTCGCTTTTTTACAAAAAAGTTCAAAGCCATATTGTAAAATTGGATTCATGTAGCCCATCAACACCACTGGAATATGGATAGATGGACGCATCTTTTCAAGCTGTTCAAATAAAGCATCAATGGTCATGCCATTTTCAAGTGCAACAAGGCTACTATTTTGAATCACTTCTCCATCTGCCAAAGGATCACTATAAGGCATGCCTAGTTCAATGATATCAGCGCCATTTTTTTGCAAGCTTTCCATTACCTCTAATGTACTATTCAAGTGAGGATAGCCTGCAGTGCAATAGACATTTAAAACACGCTTATTTTTTTGTTCAAATAATTCCGTTAACCTTGACATAATTTATATTTTTTAAACTCCTTTTTCAGGTTTCCTTTTGAAGTTTCTTTCTTTAAGACTTTTATTTTAAATCCATTGCTTGCATATAAGTCGCTAAATCTTTATCGCCTCTTCCGCTCAAACAAACAATCACCACATCTGTTGGTTTTAAATTCATTTCGGGTAAAATAGCAAAAGCATGCGCTGTTTCTAATGCTGGAATAATCCCTTCTATTTCGGATAAATGAAAAGCCCATTTAAGTGCCGCTTCATCAGTAGCACTCATAAACGTACCTCGCTTGCTTTCGTATAAAAAAGCATGCAATGGTCCAATTCCAGGATAATCTAAACCAGCAGAAATACTATGTGGTTCCACCACTTGTCCATCCTTGGTTTGCATTACAATACTTTTACTGCCATGCAAAATACCTGCACTCCCTAATTGCGTGGTGGCTGCACTCATGCCAGAATACACCCCATGACCAGCTGCTTCTACAGCAACTAATTCTACAGTTGGTTCGTTTAAATAATGATAAAAAGCACCAGCAGCATTACTGCCTCCACCTACACAAGCCACCACATGGGTTGGTAAAGCCGAACCAGTGACTGCTTCTAATTGCGTGCGCATTTCGGCACTAATCACACTTTGAAAACGAGCAACCATATCTGGGTAAGGATGCGGTCCTACCACACTGCCAATAATATAATGTGTTGTATCTGGTTCATTGATCCAGGCACGAATGGCTTCATTGGTAGCATCCTTTAAAGTCTTGCTTCCACTTTTAGCGGGCACAACTGTTGCACCAAGCATTTTCATCCTAGCTACATTGGGTGCTTGTCGCTCAATATCTTTTTCTCCCATATACACCACACATTCCATTCCTTTTAAAGCACATACAGTTGCAGTCGCCACACCATGTTGACCTGCACCCGTTTCTGCAATGATTTTCTTCTTGCCGAGTCTTTGTGCCAAAATAATTTGACCAACAGTGTTATTGATTTTATGTGCCCCTGTATGGCATAGGTCTTCGCGCTTTAAATAAATTTTAGCACCAATTTCTGCACTCAATCTTTCAGCATAAAATAATGGTGTTGGTCTGCCTACATAATCCTTAAGCAAGGCAGCTACCTCGGCTTTAAAAGCAGGATCATCCATAATCTGCAAATACTGATTTTTCAACGTCTCTACATTACTGTATAGCATTTCTGGAATATACGCCCCACCATATTGGCCATAATACCCTTCCTCGGTTGGCTGCTGATAATTGGTTAATTCGTTAAATAAATGCATTGATAAA
>JBMOFB010000096.1:0-4458 GCA_049314475.1 Sediminibacterium sp. | reverse complement strand
AAAAAGCCCCTTCTTGCATCGTTAGATTGACATGGATTCATATACATCGATTTGATGTAATTTACCAAAAAAGACGATGAAGTCAAAATCAAATTATAGGCAATGGCTCACTTTAATCAGGCATCAGCAATGCTAATTTAGCCGCAAGCTCTGCATGTAATTTTTCACTATTACCAAGCAGACGCAATACAAATTTACCATTTTGGTCTACTAAAAACTTAGTAGGATAGCCATTGATGTCATATTCCTTTACAATATCCTTTATTGCTGGATCGTATAGTATCTGTGGCCAAGTTAGCCCATCTTCTTTAACAGCTTTGCGCCAAGCAATGTCTTGCTTTTTTTTGTCTCGATTGCTATTGGCAATCTCATTAGAAATTCCAATGATTTCAAAACCTTTTGATTTGTATTGATTATACAACTCCTTTAATGCTGGATGGCTAATTCTGCAAGGCACACACCAACTACCCCAGAAATCAATTAAAATAACTTTGCCTTTAAATGCATTGACATCCACCATCGTTCCATCTATCCCAACTTGTGCAAAAGGTATGACAGGCTTACCTGTTGCAGTACTTTTATTACTTTCAATTTTTAATATTAAAGCTTTCCCCGTATTCGAATTTCTTTGTGCCTCTGTTAAAGCATAAAATTTTGTTTCAGATTCACTGATTGGCAAAATCAAGAACAAGGATTGTAATACTAATAAACTAGTAAAAGTTTCGGGATGATCATTCAAAAATTGAATGCGCAATGCCTGATTTTTCTTTTTTAAATATTGCAATCGCTGCGTAATGTCATAATTACCAGTGGTATCGTTTAAATTTCTTTTTTTATTTTGCGTTTGTTGTAAAGCCCAATTTTCTTTTGCATCTTCTAAATCTGCTATTCGAATACTATTGTACAATTGAACTTCGGGATGTTTACTTTCAATTGTACCTGTAAAAATTTCTTTAGCATCCGCTTGAATCTCTATATCTGTATTGGCCAATAAAAATGTAAGTGCAGGAGGGGCCATGACTGCTTTTCCTATTCTTAGATAAAGGCTCGTGTCCATCACTTCTACCCTAACCAATTGCGGGTCAACTGTATTTCCTTTCCATACCACTAAATCTGTATCAACTTTAGTAAGTGTGTCAATGACATATTTCCCGTTTCTCTGAACTGTTGCTTTCACTTGGTGATGCTCTAGTCCTTTAATACGCATTGTAACGGTATATCCCTCTTGAGCATACAACATCACAGGAACCAGCGCCATTAGGGCAAAAATTAATTTTTTCATATATCTAATTTATAAGTTTATAAACTACCTGGGTTTAAAATATGAACCCTAAGTTGCTTTATGTAACAGATTAATAAATGTAACGAATTAAGCTTAAAATAAGCTTAGTCAAAGGAATGTAATTGCAGACTTAGCGCTTGTTTGGAATCATTTTTTGAAGCGGTATACCTGGCTTTGCGTAATCATAACGATCCATTAATTCGGTCTTATAATAGGCATCTAATCCATTGCTACAAATGCTACCCGCTTGGTCAAGATGCAGAAAGCCGTCTGATGTTGGCTGGAGGGAAGGGTCAATCAATACTTGCTCTAACTGACCAATCACTAAGAAAGTATCATTCAATAAAATAGGAACAATCTCTTTTAGGGACAACAAATATTTGATTTGGCTCTCTTTCACAAAAGGCACAATGATGCCATCAAAATATTCCTCGGTCAATCCTACTTCTTTAAACTCATTCACCTCGTCTGGATATTTGGCACTTGTTTGATGCGCCTTATCTACAAATGAAGCTTGGATATGATTCACTGTGTAAAAACCGTTTGCCTTGATATTGGCTAAGGTATGCGGTGCAGCAGCAATCGGACGATTGATATAACCAATTAATGCAGGATCAGACCCTATATGCACAATACTGCTAAACATGCCTAAGTTAGGTACGCCTTGCGCATTGATGGTGCCAATTAAACTTGCCGATTTAAATCCAGTTAAGCTATTGATAAAATTAGCCCTATAAAATCTTTCCCAAGACTGCCATTCGGCTGGAGTGAATTGTTGCATAAATTATTTTAATTGCTGAAGCAATTGAATCATGTCTTCCTCTTTCTTTAGATTTAATTTATTAGCATCTACATAAGCATCCATTTGAGCAGCATAATTTGGTAAAGTTTTTTTAACAGATTTCAAAGAAAGTTTACTGCCCAACGAAAGCATTTTTTTAGCTGCTTTATCATAGATATAAAATAAGTTGTCCATCACATATTCTTTGAGCGGCGCACCACCATAAACAGCTGATTCTTTAATACGTTTACTGGTATATTTTAATAACTGAAAATTACCTCCAACGCCCAACACTTCGTAGAAAGTGGCCGGTGTATTGTCTTCAATACTCGGGAATAAGCACATGAACTGTTTTGATATTTTATTTTTATCCTTGTCTAAACCATATAATGTGAACTCTTTTGCTTGTTGATTCACTACATACAAGCCGTTTTTTTGCGTATAATATAGTTTATGATCAGCGTAAGAGTAGTTTAAATTAGAATCCAGAGATTCCATCCCATTCACAAAAATAACTTTGCCTTGCACAAATTTTTCAAACACATAGGGCGTACCTTGCACGCCAGCAGCACCTGCAGGCAAAATACGACCATTTGCATCTGCAAATTGTACTGCTTGAATAGCAGTTTGATTGGGTATTGTTTGTGCAAACGAAGGAAGGGTTGCGCAAGAAAAAAGGAGGATGAATAGATACTTTTTCATAAGCTAAATTGTATGATGAATTACATGAAGGCAATAAATGATACTAGCAAGATAAAAAAAAGGGTGCACTCAATTGCATTGAGGCACCCTTTTTTATTTAGGTATATTGATTAGTTCGTGTAACCTGGGTTTTGAACCATCAATGGATTCGCTTGAATCTCCGAGTTAGGGATTGGTAATAAGAATCTAAAATTACCTGACTCTAAAGTTAATTTATTGTTTTGTGCATCTGCTGCTAAACGAATAATTGGCAAGTTTCTTCTTTTAGCATCAAAGAAACGGTGTCCTTCGAATGGTAATTCTTTGAAACGCTCATTCATGATTGCAGTAATTAAATCACCTTTTGAACTAAAGCTAGCTGCTGTATAGTTATTAATTCTTGCATCTCTTAAAGTGTTCAAATCAGCAGCAGCACCAGTTAAATCATTTAACTCTGCTCTTGCCTCTGCACGGATCAAGTACATCTCGGCAGTTCTGAAAACTTTACCGTCTGCTAATAATTCAGTTGGAGTGGCATAAGCAGTACCTGCATACTTATTAATCAAAATAGCAGCGATGGATCTCGCACTACTTGCTTTAAGTAAAGGCTCTTCAAAGAAATATGCCGCATAACGAATATCATTTACTTGGTCATAGCTATTTAATAAAGCTAAAGAAGGTCTCCAAGTAACCGTACCAATGTTTGTAGCATTTGCAGATGTACCTCTGTACAAAGTACCAATTCTACCACCAGCAGTAGTTGTTCTGATTAATTTAAATGCCACTTCACTATTGTTTGCATCCTTCCAAATTAATGGGAAGTTTGTTTTAGAAGCTAATGGGAATGCAGCAATGTATTCAGTTGCAAAAGCAGCTGCATTTGTATAGTCTTTCATGTACAATGCAACTCTTGCCTGTAGTCCAGATACCGCGTGTCTTGAAGCTCTAGCGATATCAGCATTTGTAGCCGGTACAAGTGCTTTAGCAGCTACTAAGTCAGCATTCAATTTAGCCATATAAGGTGCTACTGTGATTCTTGCTTGAGGCAATAAATCAGGTGTCTCCATATAAGCTAATGCCAAGGCTGTACCATCGGAAGTATTGCTATAAAATTGATATAAACCAAAATGACAGAAAGCTCTTAAGTATAATGCTTCCCCTCTAATTCTGTTTTTAAGTGCTTCTTCGGTTGCGTTAGCAGCTTTTGCATTTGGCAAAGCAGCCAATACCCTGTTCACTCTATCTATTGTTCTGTAATACATAGGGAAAGCGGTAAAGTTATCTCTGATAGAGATATCTGTAGAACCGTATTGCCATTCGTGCACGGTTGCAGCATTGTAGAACTCAGCTACTCTTACCTCATCGGTAAAAACGCTATTCAACAAGATGCCCATTTCTACGTTCATTGTTGCGTAAGCACCAATAATGCCTGACTCAACGTTTGCAACGGTCTTCAAAGCGACGTCTCCGCCGATGAAGTCGGTTTCTTTAACATTTATCACCTTAGAGCAAGAAGCAAAAAGGGATAACATTAAGAATGAACCTATAACCAATTTATTTTTTCTCATTTTATTCATTTTTTAGTTGATTAGAAATTAATATCTAAACCTAATGTAAACATGCTAGGGTTAGGATATTCGCTCAAACTAATATTGTTACTATCTTCTGGATCAAGACCAGTCCAAGGACTCCATATTGCTAAGTTTTGACCTTG
>JBMOFB010000095.1:0-4475 GCA_049314475.1 Sediminibacterium sp. | reverse complement strand
GCAGCAGCATTGTTAACTGGTAAGATTACAGACATTAGAACTTTATTAAATTAAACAGGTAGTTACCAACTATAGAATCATAGGCATATGCAATCATTACAAACCATTACGAGCAAATTTATTCCACTACGTATCGAGAATGTCGATACGGATCAGATTATTCCTGCGCGTTTTTTAAAAGCCACTACGAAAGATGGTTTTGGTAAAAATTTATTTAGGGACTGGAGGTATGAAAATGATGATGAGACCAAACCAAAAGCAGATTTTGTTTTGAATCAAGCACAATACAGTGGCGCCATTTTAGTCGCAGCAAAGAATTTTGGATGTGGCTCTTCGAGAGAACATGCGGCATGGTCTATTTTAGACTATGGCTTTAAAGTAGTGGTGTCAAGTTTTTTCGCAGACATCTTTAAAAACAATGCATTGAATAACGGCGTATTACCCGTAACAGTAAGCGACGCTTTTTTACAACAAATTTTTGCACAAGGTCCAGACAATATCTTGTCTATTGATTTAGCAGCACAAACCATCACCATTGATTCAACTGGTGCTTTTGAAACATTTGAAATTAATGCGTACAAAAAAACATGTTTGTTAAATGGGTACGACGACATTGACTATTTATTAAGTATGAGGGAAGAGATAGCGGCGTTTGAAGCAAAAAAATAATAACGATAAAGTATCAATATAGTATGGAAAAGAAAATTGCGGTGATATTGGGAGATGGGATTGGTCCAGAAGTAACCAATCAATCTATTAAAGTATTGAACATGATTGCCAAACAATATGGCCATCAGTTTAGTTACGAGTATGCATTGATGGGTGCGGTAGCAATAGACGAAACGGGTAATCCATTACCAGACGAAACCATTGCTATTTGTAAAAACAGTGATGCTATTTTATTTGGCGCCATTGGTGATCCAAAATATGACAATGATCCAACAGCGAAAGTAAGACCAGAACAAGGCCTATTAAAATTGCGTAAGGAATTACAATTGTTTGCCAATATACGTCCGGTAAAAACTTATTCATCTTTACAACACTTGTCCCCATTAAAAGCCAAGCACTTAGAAAATGTAGACTTTGTGATTTTTAGAGAGTTGACAGGTGGTATCTATTTTGGTGCAAAGTCCTTAAGTGAAGATGGTACTGTTGCCAAAGACGATTGTTCTTATAGCGTGATGGAAATTGAACGTGTCGCGCATTTAGCATTTCAGTATGCACAAAAAAGAAACAAGCATTTAACCTTGGTGGACAAAGCCAATGTATTAGAAACATCTAGACTATGGCGCAAAGTGGTTCAAGCTATTGCAAAAGAATACAGCGATGTACAAGTAGATTATTTATTTGTAGACAATGCGGCGATGCAAATCATTTTAAATCCTGCACAGTTTGATGTGGTCTTAACAGAAAACTTATTCGGCGATATCATTAGTGATGAAGCTTCTGTATTAGCGGGTTCATTGGGCTTGTTACCATCTGCATCGGTTGGTACTAGTGCTGCTTTGTTTGAACCAATCCATGGTTCTTATCCACAAGCAAAAGGAAAAGACATTGCGAATCCAATGGGATCCATATTATCTACCGCTATGTTATTAGATCATTTTGGAATGCAGGAAGAAGCAAATAGTGTGCGCACTGCAGTGGACTGGTGTTTGAATAATGGATTTGTGACAAAAGATATCGATACTAATAATAGTTATACCACTACAGCAATTGGCGATATGGTGGCTGAATTTATCGAGCGTCATGCAAAGGGCGAAAAGCATCCTATCCATGAGCGTCTACATAAATCAACAATAATATAAATCTTATGGAACTTAATAAATATTCAAAGACCATCACTTTAGATCCAACACAACCCGCTGCACAAGCGATGTTTTATGGTATTGGATTAACCGATGAAGATTTGCATAAAGCACAAGTAGGTATTGTTAGTATGGGCTATGATGGCAATACATGTAATATGCATTTGAATGGATTGGCTGCGGATATTAAAAAAAGTATTTGGGAAAATAATTTAGTGGGACTGACCTTTCACACGATTGGAGTGAGTGATGGGATGAGTAATGGCACACCGGGTATGCGTTATTCACTAGTGAGTAGAGATGTGATTGCAGATAGTATTGAAACAGTATGTGGCGCACAATATTATGATGGATTGATTGCAGTGCCAGGCTGTGATAAAAATATGCCAGGATCAATTATTGCGATGGGGAGATTGAACCGTCCATCGATTATGATTTATGGTGGCACTATTGCACCAGGACATTATAAAGGACAGGACTTAAATATTGTTTCTGCATTTGAAGCCTTAGGACAAAAATTAGCAGGACAATTAGATGAAGCAGATTTTCAAGGCATCATTAAGCATGCATGTCCGGGCGCAGGCGCATGTGGTGGCATGTATACGGCCAATACCATGGCTGCGGCGATTGAAGCATTGGGCATGAGCTTACCTTACTCTTCCTCAAACCCAGCATTGAGTTCAGAGAAACAACAAGAATGTAAGGATGCAGGCAAAGCCATTCGATATTTATTAGAAAAAGATATTAAGCCAAAAGATATCATGACGCGTAAAGCATTTGAAAATGCCATTGCAGTGATTATGGTTTTGGGTGGTAGCACCAATGCAGTATTGCATATGATAGCGATGGCAAAAAGTGTAGACGTAAGTATTACACAAGACGACTTTCAAATGATCAGTGATAAAACACCAGTACTAGCAGACTTTAAACCATCTGGAAAATATTTAATGCAGGACTTGCATCAATATGGTGGTGTACCAGCAGTCATGAAGTATATGTTGGCGCAGGGATGGTTGCACGGAGACTGTTTAACTGTTACAGGAAAAACGATCGCAGAAAATTTAGCTGCTGCACCAGATTTAGACTTTGATCAACAGAAAATTATTTTACCAAAAGAACAACCAGTAAAGGCAACAGGCCATTTGCAAATTATGTATGGCAATTTAGCCACGGGCGGAAGTGTGGCAAAGATTTCTGGAAAGGAAGGCGATTTGTTTGAAGGTCCGGCGCGTGTATTTGATGGAGAGGAATCATTGATTGAAGGGATTAATACAGGAAAAATAAAAGAAGGCGATGTGGTGGTGATTAAAAATGTAGGACCAGTTGGTGCGCCAGGTATGCCAGAGATGTTAAAACCAACTTCGGCGATTATTGGAGCGGGCTTAGGAAAATCAGTGGCCTTAATCACAGACGGAAGATTCAGTGGAGGTACACATGGCTTTGTGGTAGGACATATCACTCCAGAATCCTATAAAGGTGGATTGATTGCATTGGTGCAAGACAACGATATCATTGAATTGAGTGTGCAAAAACATACTATGACATTAAAAGTAGATGAAGCAATTATTGAACAAAGAAGAGTGGCATATCAACAACCAGCATTAAAAGTAAAAAAAGGGGTATTGTTTAAATATGCAAGATCGGTAACGGACGCAAGTGAAGGATGCGTAACGGATCAAGCGTAAAATTTTAAAATGGAAACAAAACAACTTACAGGATCACAAGCAGTATTGGAAGCATGTATTGCAGAAGGTGTGGATACCATTTTTGGTTATCCGGGTGGAGCGATTATGCCTATCTATGATGCATTGTATGATTATGCGGACAAGTTAAAGCATGTGCTAGTAAGACATGAACAGGGCGGTATCCATGCAGGACAAGGTTATGCAAGAACATCCGGTAAGGTAGGTGTGGTGTTTGCAACAAGTGGGCCAGGTGCAACTAATTTAGTGACTGGACTTGCAGATGCGATGATCGACAGCACCCCGTTGGTTTGTATCACAGGACAAGTGTTTGCACATTTATTAGGAACAGATGCTTTTCAGGAAACGGATATCATTAATATCACAATGCCTGTAACAAAGTGGAATTATCAAATCACAGATGCAACAGAGATCCTACAAATATTAGCGAAAGCTTTTTATTTAGCTAAAAGCGGAAGACCAGGACCAGTATTGATAGATATTACAAAGAATGCACAATTTCAATCCTTCGATTATGAAGGCTACACTATTTGTAATCATGTAAGATCTTACAGACCAAAACCAATTATTCGACAAGAATACATCAATGAAGCTGTGCAATTAATCAATGAAGCAAAGAAACCATTGGTGATTTTTGGACAGGGTGTGATTTTAGGAAAAGCAGAAAATGAATTCAAGGAATTTATAGAGAAGTCTGGTATGCCAGCGGCATGGACCATTTTAGGATTAAGTGCATTGCCAACAGATCATCCTCAAAACGTTGGCATGCTTGGGATGCACGGTAACTATGGTCCTAATGTATTAACGAATGATTGTGATGTATTGATTGCAGTGGGTATGCGCTTTGATGATCGCGTAACAGGAAGGTTAGACAAGTATGCGAAGCAAGCAAAAATTATTCATTTAGACATTGATCCGTCAGAGATCGATAAAAATGTTTTAGCCCATGTGGGTGTATGGGGTG
>JBMOFB010000094.1:0-4551 GCA_049314475.1 Sediminibacterium sp. | reverse complement strand
CGTTTAGGGGTTTTATTAGCCTACAACTATGACCGTAAAGGAGATTCAACTCAAGCTAAAACATATATCGAACAATTTATTAATACAAGCCCTGCAGACAAGATCTTAAACACGGACTATGAACTTGCAGTCAAAGTGTTGTCTAAATTTAGAGGGAATGAAACCGTTTTAGCGGGCATCCTAGATAAAGCAATTGCTGCAGATACAGCTAAGGTAAATAAAATGAAGTATTACAAATTAGGTGCAGATATGTTTGAAAAATCTAATATGTATACAGATGCTTTAAAATGGAATACGAACTATTTTAACCTTAGAGGAATTAAAGACGAAGTTTACTTTTACAAGTTGTCTAGTGTTGCATTGAATGCAAAAGACGGCCCAAGTACAATCGACATTGCAAAACAATACATCACTGCTTTCCCTGATAAACAAAACGGCTATTCATTCTATGTTAAAGGGGCTAAATTGATTGACACAGCAAATACTTTGGGTATTCAGTTTCAAGCAGCAACCTTACAAAATGAGTTTTTCTTAAAAGCCGCTGTTAAAAATGTACAAGGTTTGGTCAATAACTATTATATCATGATGGGTTATTTCAATGAAATGAAAGATTTAGAAAAAGCAATTGGAATGTGTGATAAAGTATTGGAATTAATGCCTGGTGAAGCACAAACAGTTAAAATTAAAGAGAGCTTAACTAAGAACTGGGAAATTCTTAAAAAGATGCAAGGCAATCAAAAGCCAGCTTCTGATGCCCCAACTCAAAATATGAACTAAACTTATTCGGTATTTCATTCTTTTGAAGTCTAAAAAAAAGATGCTAAAAACTCCCCAATTATGGGGAGTTTTTAGTTTAAACAAGTTCCTTTGCGTATTTTTGCGGCACCTAAACGACTTAGAAATGAACAGTGCTGCCAATTACTTACCAATCGTGCTGCAAATATTGTTTGCAGGTGGCTTTGTAGCCATCATGATTTTGGTGTCAAGCTTAGTAGGCCCTTCAAGAAAAACATCAGATAAATTAGAAAATTTTGCGAGTGGAATTGAATCTCATGGAGATGCAAGATCACCTATGGCCATCAAATATTTTTTAGTAGCCATCTTGTTTGTATTGTTTGATGTAGAAGTGATTTTCTTTTATCCATACGCAGTCAATTTTAAAAGTTTAGGCTGGGCTGGATTTTTCGAAGTGGTTTTATTTGTTGGATTTTTCTTGGTAGGCTTTGTCTACATCATCAAGAAAGGAGCACTAAAATGGGAAGATTAATTTTTTAAAATATAATGCATAAATTATGCGTCCAGTAAGATTTAACATACATCCAAAAGAAGCTGAAATTGCGGATGCAATTGGAATGGGAAAGGCACCAGACGGTGTTCCGGGAGAGGGATTTTTTGCAACACAATTAAGTTCTGTTGTAGGACTTGCTCGTAAAAATTCTTTATGGCCTTTACCTTTTGCAACATCATGTTGTGGGATTGAATTTATGGCGACCATGGCTTCCCACTATGACTTATCTCGTTTTGGATCTGAGCGTGTGGGCTTCTCTCCACGTCAATGTGATTTATTAATGGTGATGGGCACTATCGCAAAAAAAATGGCACCAGTATTAAGACAAGTCTATATTCAAATGGCAGAGCCACGTTGGGTGATAGCTGTGGGTGCTTGCGCATCTAGTGGTGGTATTTTTGATACTTATAGCGTATTGCAAGGTATTGATCAAGTCATTCCTGTAGACGTCTATGTGCCAGGCTGTCCTCCAAGACCAGAAGCGATTATAGATGGCTTTATGAAAATCCAAGACCTGGTTGGACAAGAAAGTATTCGCCGTAGAAATAGCGAACAATACAAAGCATTATTAAATAGTTATGGCATTCAATAGCCAACACCTAATTATTACAATATGTCGTTAAATAACGAAATAGTACAAGAAAAATTAATTGAAAAATTTGGAGACCAAGTGTCACAATTTGCAACTAGTTATGGTATGCTTTCTTTTGAATCTCCAAAGGAAATGAATTTGAAAGTATTGCAATTTTTATATGATGCGCCAAGTTTAGGTTTTACTTTTTTAACAGATATCTGCGCGGTAAATTATCCCGATCAAAAAGGGGCAGAATTGGTTGTAGTGTATCATCTACATAATTTGAAAGAGAACATCAGAGTACGATATTCTGTGAGCACTTCATTGGAAAATACAGATGTATATACTGCTACAAAATTATTTGAATCCGCAAACTGGATGGAGCGTGAGACCTATGATTTTTTTGGTATCAACTTTGTAGGTCATCCCAATTTGAAACGCATTTTGAATGTGGATGAAATGGACTATTTCCCATTAAGAAAAGAATTTCCATTAGAGGATCAAACAAGAATTGATAAGGATGACGAAATGTTTGGTAGAGGATAAACTATTATAAAATCAAGGTATAACTAAATATACAATGGAACACAATCACATTACATTACCAGAGGGCTCAATCGAGAAAACCACGACCACTTTAAATATTGGACCTACTCACCCTGCCACACATGGTGTATTCCAAAATATCATGGAAGTGGATGGAGAGCGCGTCGTGTCATCCGATCAAACAGTTGGTTATATTCATCGCGCATTTGAGAAATTGGCAGAAAGAAGACCCTTGTATCAAATTACAACGATCACCGACAGATTGAATTACTGTAGTAGTCCTATCAACAATATGGGATGGCATATTACTTGTGAAAAATTCTTACAAATAGAAACACCTAAACGTGTAGATTATTTACGTGTGATCATTATGGAATTAGCGCGTATATCTGATCACTTAATTTGTAATTCTATTGTTGGGGTAGATACTGGCGCCTACACTGGATTTTTATATGTGATGCAGTACCGCGAATTGATTTATGAAATTTATGAGGAGATCTGCGGATCTAGATTGACAACGAATATGGGACGTATAGGTGGCTTTGAAAGAAATTTCACCAACACCGCATTTACAAAATTGGAGAAGTTTTTAAACGAATATCCAAAAGTGCTTAAAGAATTCGAAAACTTGTTTACAAGAAACAGAATCTTTATGGAGCGTACTCAAGGCACAGGAGGAATCAGTGCTGAGCGCGCAATGAACTATGGTTTTACAGGTCCAAATTTAAGAGCAGCAGGGGTAGACTACGATGTTCGTGTACACCAACCTTATAGCAGCTACCAAGATTTTAATTTCACTGTACCTGTTGGAACAACGGGAGACAACTACGATCGTTTTTTAGTGCGCAATGCAGAAATGTGGGAGAGTATCTCTATCATTCGACAAGCTTATGAAAAAGTGCAAGCTTTCAAAGGAGCAGAGGCAGAAGTTTACCATGCAGATGTGCCTGAATATTATCTTCCAAAAAAAGAAGACGTGTATACAAAAATGGAAGCTTTAATATGGCATTTTAAAATTATCATGGGCGAGATTGATTTGCCAAAAGGTCAAATTTATAGCCCAGTGGAAGGTGGTAATGGAGAACTTGGTTTTTATTTAATCAGTGATGGTGGAAGAACACCATTTAGATTGCATTTTAGAAGACCATGCTTTATTTACTATCAAGCCTATACTGAATTAATTAGGGGTGGCATGTTAAGTGACGCCGTGGTGACCATGAGTAGTTTGAATTTGATTGCTGGAGAATTAGACGCATAATAAAAAAGAAATTTTCGATATGACCTATACTTTTAATGAAACACAAATGGCTGAGCTAAACCGCTTGGTAGCTCGTTATCCGGAAGGGAAACAAAAAAGTGCGTTGTTGCCTGCATTGCATCTTGCACAAGACAGTTTCGATGGCTGGTTGCCAACGGAGTTAATGGACTACGTTGCTAGTTTATTACAGATTGAGCCTATTGAAGTGTATGAAGTAGCAAGCTTTTATAGCATGTTTAATTTAAAGCCAGTTGGAAAATTCATTTTTGAAGTTTGTCAAACAGGACCATGTATGATTAGTGGGTCAGATGACATCATTGCATATATCCAACAACAATTAGACATCAAGCCAGGAGAGACCACCAAGGATGGCATATTCACTTTAAAATTAGTGGAGTGTTTGGGTGCTTGTGGATACGCGCCAATGATGCAAGTGGGTAAGATCTTTAGAGAACATTTAACCAAAGAAAAAGTAGACAGCATTATTGCTGAATACAGAGCAACTGTAACAAAATAAACAATCACTGAACGTTTTAAAAATATTCAAATGGGTGTAAAACTATTACTAGATAAAGCAAATGTACCGGGGATTCGAACTTACGAAGTATATCGTCGTGAGGGAGGCTACCGTAGTGTCGAAAAAGCTTTGAAGGAAATGAATCCCGAATCTATTGTGGAGGAAGTCAAGAAAAGTGGATTAAGAGGAAGAGGCGGTGCAGGTTTTCCAACAGGCATGAAATGGAGTTTTATTGCAAAGCCAGAAGGCGTGCCACGTCACTTGGTTTGTAATGCAGACGAAAGTGAGCCAGGTACCTTTAAGGATCGTTACTTGATGGAATTTTTACCGCATTTATTATTGGAAGGATTGATTGTATCAAGTTTTGC
>JBMOFB010000093.1:0-4660 GCA_049314475.1 Sediminibacterium sp. | reverse complement strand
TACAAATGAAGAGCGTGGGTGAAGTGATGGCGATAGGAAGAAGCTTTACAGAAGCAATTCAAAAAGCTTGTCAGTCTTTAGAGAACGAAGCAATTGGATTGGGCTATTACGGTAAGAGCTTGATGAAGAACGAAGAATTGATGGAGTATATTAAGACTCCAAAATGGGATCGAATCTTCAGAATCAAAGATGCGTTAATGCAAGGCTCAACAGTAAGATCGATTGCAGCTGCAACAGGGATAGACAATTGGTTCTTATATCAAATCAGAATCATCTGCGACATAGAAAAAGAAATCGCGAAACATGAACTTGCGACCTTGCCAACTGAAACATTGAAGGAAGCAAAGAAGCATGGATTTAGTGATTTACAAATAGCCAAAGTATTACAAGGCAATGTATCTGACGACGAAGTGTACGAAAAAAGAAAAGCATTGGGCATTACCAGGGTATACAAAATGGTGGATACTTGTGCTGCAGAGTTTGAAGCAAAAACTCCATACTTTTATTCAACCTTCGAAAACTAGGACGAACACCACATTGAAAAAAAATTCAATGTGCGAAAAAAATAAATTTATTTCAAAGTATAACCTAATAATATGAACGCAAAAGATATCGTAGTTCAAAACGAAAAAGAAACAAGAGCAGGATTTGGAGATGGCATTTTAGAAATCGCTAGAGAAAATAAAAATGTCGTGGTCTTGACTGCAGACTTAGCGGGTTCTTTTAAATTAGGCCCTTTGATGAAAGAACTACCTGAGCGGTTCATAGAAGTAGGTATTGCAGAAGCCAATATGATTGGCATTGCAGCGGGCTTAACCATTGGCGGAAAAATTCCTTACACAACCACTTTTGCTGGATTTAGCACAGGTCGTGTGTATGATCAAATTAGACAAAGTGTTGCTTACTCAGATAAGAATGTAAAAATTTGTGCATCGCATGCAGGATTAACTTTAGGAGAAGATGGTGCAACACATCAAATATTAGAAGACATAGGATTAATGAAAATGTTACCAGGCATGACGGTGATTGTGCCTTGTGATTATAACCAAACCAAAGCTGCAACAAAAATGATTGCAGGTTATGAAGGTCCAGTGTACTTAAGATTTGGTCGACCAAAATGGCCAAACTTCACCAACGAAGACGGATCTGATTTTGTGATTGGTAAGGCACAAATATTAGCAGAAGGAACAGATGTGACGATTGTTGCATGTGGCCACCTAGTATGGAAATCTATTGAAGCAGCAAAACAATTAGAAGCAGAAGGCATCAGTGTAGAAGTCATCAACTTGCATACCATTAAACCATTTGACGAAGCAGCAATTCTTAATAGCTTAAAGAAAACAGGTTGTGTAGTGACTGCCGAAGAACATAACGTGATTGGTGGTATGGGAGATGTGGTGGCACAAGCTGCTGCAAAGCATTACCCAGTGCCTGTAGAATACATTGGCACGCAAGATACATTTGGAGAAAGTGGTACACCAAATCAATTATTAACTAAATACGGATTGGATGCAGTGAACATTGTTGCTGCAGCAAAGAAGGTGATGAGCCGCAAAAAATAGAATTTAAAGCAACTCTAAATTATAATTTTTTAGCTATTCTAATAATTTTAAAAACCGAAGCATGCTTCGGTTTTTTTGTTTCTACAATATCAAATTTAAATTCAGGAAGGACTGAAATTTAAACTATTAACATTGAGAAAACTTCCGAACGTATAACTTTCTATTAATTAACAAATTTCTTCTTTTAATTTTCCAGCTTAAATACTTAAGCAAATGGAAATAATACAGAGTGTTCAAAATAGAATTTATCTGATACGTGGACAAAGAGTGATATTAGACAAGGATATTGCATTCTTATACGAAACAGAAACAAAAGTGTTAAATCAGGCCGTAAATAGAAATATAAAGCGATTCCCACTTGATTTCATGTTTCAATTAACAAAAGAAGAAGTAGACCTTTTAAGATTACAAAAGAACCAGGATAATGAAGTCATTCCAAACTTGAGGTCACAAATTGTGACCTCAAGTTTGGAATCCTGGGGTGGAAATAGATATTTACCGAATGCCTTCACAGAGCAAGGAGTAGCAATGTTAAGTGGTATTGTCAACTCTGATAAAGCTATTCAAATGAATATTGCTATTATGCGCGCTTTTGTAGAGCTTAGAAGAGTATTATTAATAAAATCTGACTTTAAATTACAGCTTGACCTTATAAAAGATAGATTAAGCGGTTATGACGCACAATTGAATCAAATATATGATGTCATTGAAAATATAATGGACGAAACAGCTGCAAAAAATAAATGGGATAATAGAACTAGAATTGGCTTTACAAAAGGAGACAATGCCTAACAACTATCGAAATAATAAACTAGGGCGCTAATCTTACTTTCACCCAATGTCCATTATCGTGCAGGCTGTATTGAAGGCGATCGTGTAAACGAGAGCTACGTCCCTGCCAAAATTCTATTTCTGTTGGATGAATAATATACCCACCCCAATCTGGAGGTAATGGTATAATTCCATCTTTAAATTTTTCTGTATTTTCTGCAACAAGGTCCTCTAAGAATTCCCTGTCAGGAATGATTCTACTTTGTGGCGAGGACCATGCGCCCAATTGACTTCCAATGGGTCTAGAATGAAAATAGGTTTCGCTTTCTTCTTTGCTAATTTTTTTGATCGTTCCTGTAATGCGTACTTGACGCTCTAATTCTTTCCAGAAAAAGTTCATCGCAACATGCGGATGCGCATCTACTTGCAATCCCTTTGCAGAAGCATAATTGGTGAAAAACACAAAACCTTCTGAGGTATATCCCTTTAACAATACTACTCTAGAAGCAGGCGCTCCGTTGGCTTTCACAGTAGACAATACAAATGCATTCACTTCGTCAATATTGCTTTCAATGGCCTCGTTCCACCAAATAGTGAACTGTTCCATTGGATGTTCCATGCTCGTAGCTTCATCCAAAGAAGCTAGTTGGTAGTCGCGACGGATATCCGCAATATCTCTATTCATAAAAAAGTATTTAAAATAAAATTAAACATTATTGCGCAGTATCCCTTACAGACTTAGTCGCATAAATGATATTCACCACAGAAAGTAATAATAACATCCCCACCAATTGATGTAATTGTGCCATCCACTCAAAATTGCCCCAAGTACCAGGAATAATATGTTTACTAGTCAATACAGAAAATACGCCAAGCAATACTTGCAACAATACAAAATATAAAGGCAGCCTATTGACATTACTCCAAAATAAGTTCCCCTTAATTTTACGCATTTGAGCAACCCAATAAATAACCACTGCTAATAAAATATACGCCAAGCCACGATGTACAAAATGTATCCAAGTGGTGTTGTCAATGGCATTTAAGAAGAAGCTCTCCTTACCCATTAAATGTGTAGGCACCCACTCTCCATTGATTGTTGGCCAAGTGCTTGCTACGTTTGCAGCCTTATGCCCCGCCATGAGCGCACCATAAATTAATTGAAAAAACAAAAGTCCAAGTACCACCCAAGCCCAAACACGAAAGCCTTTAAAACTTTGTTGTGCTTCTGAACTTAAATGCGCTTTTTCAACTGGTTTCACTTTTAAGGAAAGCGCGAACCAATAAGTATAAGATAGTAAGCCCAAAGCGAAAATAAAATGCAATGCCAAGCGCGTTGGTTTTACATACACCGCATCCCCTTCTAAACCACTTGCAACCATGATCCAACCAATCCCACCTTGTAAGGCACCTAATAAAAATAGAATCACCAAGGGACGAATCATGGTAGGTTGGAAATATTTTTTTACAATAAAATAAATAAATCCAAAAGCAAATACTAACCCAATGATACGCGCCCATAAGCGGTGGAACCATTCCCAAAAAAAGATGAACTTAAAGTTATCAATCGTAAAGTCAAAATTCAATAATTGAAATTGGGGTGTTGTTTTATATTTTTCAAATAAGGCCAACCATGCCGCTTGATTTAGTGGAGGCAAGGTGCCAGTAACTACGTCCCATTCTGTAATAGACAAGCCACTGCCTGTTAAACGTGTGATACCACCCAATGCGATTTGCACAATGGTCATGGCTACACCAAGGATCAACCAATTGGTAACAGCGCGAGATTTCTTGTCTTGTAATTCCATAGCTCTAACTTAATGCCACAAAGTTACTAAGTAAACAGATTGATTTTGCTTTGTGAAAAAGAATGCAGAATTTCACAGTTCTGCTTACACAAAACAAATGCAAAAATTGGGTAAACTCCTTAATTACTATCAAGCCGACAAATTAGAGGCGGGCTGCGACGAAGCAGGGCGAGGTTGTTATGCTGGGCCTGTCTTTGCAGCAGCGGTGATTTTGCCAAAGGATTTTTACCACCCCTTAATCAATGATAGTAAAAAATTAAGTGAGCAACAAAGAGCGGCACTGGCACCAATTATTAAAGAAGCAGCTATTGCTTGGGCTATTGGCAGTCAGACGCCGGCTCAAATTGACGAGATCAATATCTTAAAAGCGAGCATTAAAAGTATGCACCTTGCACTGGATCAATTAAAAAAACGACCTCAATTTATTGCGGTGGATGGAAACAGATTTTACGCTTATAAAAAAGTACCGCACCAAACCATCATTAAGGGCGATGGGCTATATGCCCATATAGCCGCTGC
>JBMOFB010000092.1:0-4841 GCA_049314475.1 Sediminibacterium sp. | reverse complement strand
TTTTGAAACCAGTTTCAATGCACCCATTCCATTAGGTGGTATTGTTGCGAGAAAGGACCAACCACAAGATGAAATTAAAATGATGGATGCATTGATTCAAGGAAGTGTGCAGTATGCATTCAAAAATAGTTACGAAATACTTCCTCAATTTGTGAAGTATCATGCACAAGAAATGTCGGAACAAGTGATGCGTCAACACATCAATTTATATGTGAATGATTTTAGTATTCAAATGGGTGAAGTTGGTAAAAATGCAATTGCTAAATTAGAGCAAGTCTACAATCAAATAGTCCGATAATAAAATTAAGGCTTTAAAGCTTTCGCATATGCAGCCAAGACCCTTACCCTTGCTTCCTCATGCACCACAATGGGTTGAGGATAGGAAAGACTATCTAACTCTGGTATCCACTTGCGGATATATTGTAATTGCTTATCAAATTTTTCGGTTTGTAATCTTGGATTGAATACTCTAAAATAAGGTGCAGCATCACATCCACTTCCACTCGCCCATTGCCATCCACCATTGTTTGCAGCAAAATCAAAATCTAATAATTTTTGTGCAAAATACGCTTCGCCCCAACGCCAATCTATCAATAAATGCTTGGTTAAAAAACTTGCAACAATCATACGAACACGGTTATGCATAAACCCTGTGGCGTTGAGTTCGCGCATGCCCGCATCTACAATGGGGTATCCTGTTTGTCCATTGCACCATGCTTCAAATTCTTTTTCATTATTGCGCCATTCAATCAAATCATATTGTGCTCTAAAAGATTTTCCCTCGGCCACATGCGGAAAATGCCATAAGATCATATGATAAAAATCGCGCCAAATTAATTCGTTCAAATAAGTGGTATTGATGGAGGCAGTTTCCAAAGCCAACTGCCTGATTGAAATCGTGCCGAATCTTAAATGCATGCCAAGATGCGAAGTGCCTCCTTCTTTCGCTGGAAAATTTCTTTGTTCGGTATAGTTTTTTACGGTGGCTTCTTTCCACTTTTTTGCAGGCACCACTAAATCCGTTTGCTCAAAACCCATGGCCTTTAAACTTGGGATAGGCAATGCTTTGCTTTCCAAAAAATATTCCGTGCCTTTTTCCGATGGCAATAATTTTGGCGTATTTGCTTCCCATGCAGCTTTCCATCTTCTGGAATAAGGCGTAAAAACAGTGTAAGGCTTGCCATCCTCTTTGGTCACTTCGGACTTTTCAAAAATCACTTGATCCTTGTAGGCATGAAACTCAATCTTGTCTTTTGCCAAATTAGTTGCTATTTGCGCGTCTCTTTGGATACCGTAAGGCTCGTAATCTTGATTTGTAAAAAGGGAATGAATTTGATATTGTTTTTTTAGGGCTTCAAAGGCTTCAGTTGGTTGACCATAATGCACCCAAAGGGATTTACCTTTTTCAGTTAAAACTGCTTGTAATTCAGTGATGGTTTGATGGATAAAATCCACTCTTCGGTCTGCCTTATCTTCTAATTTGTCCAAAATCATTTTGTCAAAAATAAAAATGGGCAACACTTTTAGTTCTAGTTTTTGAGCCAACTTAAGGGCATGGTATAATCCTGTATTGTCTTTTAACCTAAGATCTCTTCGGAACCAAAATAAAATAACGGATGGGCGCATCATAGAAGAATAACATTTAACAATACAAATAGTTGAATCTTACACTCAATTTATCAATTAATAATTAATTTAGTGGATGCAAATTAAAGCCATCATCAATAGCCTAGAGCAGTGGGCACCGCTCCAATTTCAAGAATCTTATGATAATTCAGGTCTAATTGTTGGAGATCCCGAGGCCAATTGCACAGGTGTTTTGTGCTCCTTAGATTGCACAGAAGCGGTGATTGAGGAAGCCATTCAAAAAGGATGCAACCTAATTGTAAGTCATCACCCCATCATTTTTAAAGGTATCAAACAGTTTAGCGGGGACCATTATGTTAATAGAACAGTTTTAAAAGCCATCCACCATAACATCGCTTTGTATGCCATTCATACCAATTTGGACAATATGATCCATGGGGTTAATAGCACCCTTGCGGACCGATTGCACCTTGGAAATAGACGAATTTTAGCCCCAATTCCTGGTCTTTTTGATACAAATGGACAAGCCGTGGGGGCAGGAATAGTAGGCGAATTGCCCCTAGAGACCGAGCCTGAGGCCTTTATTAGATGGGTGAAAGAGCAGTTGAATTTAGAAGTGATTAAGCACACTCAATTAATAGATAAAAAATTGATAACCATAGCATTATGTGGAGGTAGTGGTAGCTTTTTACTGGACCATATTAAGGCTCAAAACATCGATTGTTTTATCACAAGCGACCTTAAGTACCACGATTTTTTTGAGGCAGATGGCAAGTACCTCCTAATGGATATTGGGCATGGGGAAAGCGAACATTTAGTTCCTGCACTAATTGTTGACTATTTAAAGCTTAAATTCCTTACCTTTGCCGTCCTCGAATCTGAGGTGAAAACGCAACCAATAAGCTACTTAAAATAAAACATTCATATGGCATCAGTCAAAGACTTTTCGGTAGAAGAAAAATTAGTAAATCTTCATAAGCTTCAAACCGTAGACAGCAGCATCGATCAGATCGAAATCTTACGTGGTGAATTACCAATGGAAGTGAAGGACTTGGAAGATGAGGTTCATGGACTAGTGAACAGACAAAATAGAATCGAAGAGGAAATTAATGGTATCACCGAATTTATTGAAAGCAAAAAAGCGGCTATTAAAGAAAGTGAAGAGTTGATTGCTAAATACGAGAAGCAAAGCGAAAATGTAAAGAACAATCGTGAGTTCGAAGCAATTAACAAGGAATTAGAAATGCAAGGTTTGGAAATCAAACTTGCCGAAAAACATATCCGCGACGCAAACGAAGAATTAGCTGAAAAGATCAAGGTATTGGAAGCTGCAAAAAAGACAATCGCTGTTAAAGATGGTGTATTAACCGATAAGAAAAATGAACTAGAAAAGATCATTGCTGACACAGAAATAGAAGAAAAGGATTTAAGAACTAAGAGCGAAGAAGCTAGAGCACATATCGATGAACGTTTATTGTACAGCTACGACCGTATCAGAAACTCTTACCGTAATGGATTGGCTGTAGTGACTGTAGAGCGTGATGCTTGTGGTGGATGTTTTAACTCTATCCCTCCTCAACGTCAGAGTGAAATCCGTTTACATAAGAAGATCATTGTTTGTGAGAACTGTGGTAGAATCTTAGTAGAAGGTGAATTAGCAGGTAAAGAAGCTTAATCCCATTAAGTTCTAAAATATTCCCAGAAAGGGTAGCCAATCGGCTACCCTTTCTTAATTTTACACCATGAGAAAATGCTTCCTGCTTGCTTTAACATGGATGTTGATAGGTCATGCCTTTGGTCAGTATCAATATAATTGGACACCTCGTACTCAAAAAATTTACGAGTCCATTACAAGCTTACGCATTCCAGAAGCAAGGGCTTTGATGAGTCAAGATAAAAAAGCCAACGCTTCTAATTTGATCTACCCCCTTCTCGAAAGTTATGCCGATTTTTACCAGCTTTTTTTAAATGAAAACAGGGCCGAATACAAGCGAATGTATCCCGCTTTTGAACAAAGAATCCAATTGTTAGAAGCAGGCCCAAAACAGTCTCCCTATTACCTTTACAGTATTGCACTGGCACATCTTCATAAATCGCTTATTGCCCTAAGATTCAATAAAAATTTTGAAGCTGCATTGAATTTTAGAAAAGCCTTCTTACTGTTTAAAGAAAATGAAAAAGCTTACCCTAATTTTTCACCGAACGATGTCTACTTGGGACTAATGACCACCTTCATTGGGACCATTCCCAAAGGCTATCAGTGGATGGCGAATATTTTAGGGATGACCGGAAAGATTACCGAGGGCAATGCACTTGTGTTAAAATACATCAACAGTAAAGATGCTTATTCTAATCAATGTCGCAACGAAGCGCTTTTTGTGTATCCCTATCTTGTCATGAATTTTGAGGGTAACAAAAAAAAGACTTTTGATTTCATTGAAAAAACAGACTACGATTTTGTCAATAATCATTTGCATGCCTACATGGCCACCAATCTTTATTTGAACAACCAGCAATCGCAAAAGGCATTACAAGTTGCATCCAATATTAATCCTGCAAATTTTTATTTAGACCTCCCCTTTTGGCAGCTAGAAATAGGCTATGCTTATTTAAATGAATTAAAATTAGATGCTGCTAAATCTGCTTTACAAAATTTTATTGATCGATTTAAGGGGCAGTTTTATGTGAAAGATGCTTTTGAAAAATTAAGTTGGATTGCCTACATACAAGGGGATCAAGCCAAGGCAAACGCCTACCGAAGCAATCTACTTTCTAAAGGGAACAACATCACTGATGCAGATAAACAGGCTTTGCAAAATGCCAAAAGAGGAACCTGGCCCCATCCAATTTTATTAAGGGCAAGATTACTGAGTGATGGCGGATATCAACAACAAGCATTATCTTTTTTAGCAGGAAAAACTAGTAAGGATTTTGATAAAGATGCCGACAAAACAGAATTTGCTTACCGTCTTGGTCGTATTTATGATTTAGCTGGACAGCCTGACCAAGCCATTCCTTTTTACAGCTCTGCAATTGAAAAAGGTGCCAATCAAACTGAATATTTTGCAGCTAGGGCCGCCCTTCAAATTGGTCTAATTTATGAACAAAAAAACAATCCTACGTTGGCCATCTCCTTTTTTAACACCTGCTTAGAAATGAAAAACCACGCTTTTAAAAATTCCTTAGACCAAAAAGCAAAAACAGGGATTCAGCGTTGTTTGAGGAAATAAAATTGGGTGTATATTGCATTGCAT
>JBMOFB010000091.1:0-4983 GCA_049314475.1 Sediminibacterium sp. | reverse complement strand
ATGGTATCCAAAATTTTGGTTGGCATGGTGAAGGTGGCGAAACAAATGTAGATGCAGAGAAAAATAAAAACAAAAGAAAACCTGTAGGTGGTTATTGGAGTGAAAATAGTAAGCAGTTTGCTATTGTAAAAGTAGACAACAGAAAAGTGAAAGATTTATGGGTGATCAATAGCATTGCAGATCCTAGACCTACACTTGAAACTTATAAGTACTGGATGCCAGGTGAAAAAGAAGCACCAGTAGATCATTTAATGTTGGTAGACATGGTGAACTATACCTATAAGGAAATCAATGTTTCCTTATATAAAGATCAAGACATTGCAATGTGGAATAAGTCTGCAGCTGTAAATGCAAGAGACGATGAATTCAAGCCAATGATTTGGCTGGGTACAAATGAGCAACTATACCTTGCAAGAACAAGTCGTGATTTAAAAAAGATTGACCAATGTGTAGTGAATACAACAACTGGTGAAGTCAAAGTGGTGGTGGCTGAATCATTGAACACTTCTATTGAAATTAAGAAGCCAGAATTAATTAAAAATGGCGCAGAATTAGTTGAATGGAGTGAGCGTGATGGATGGGCACATTTGTATTTATACGATGGTCAAGGAAATTTAAAAAATCAAATCACACAAGGTCCTTGGCATGTGGAGGAAATAATTGGAGTAGATGAAGCTAAAAGAGTGGTGTATTTTTCTGCAAACGGAAAAGAGTCAATGAATAGCGGTGGTAAAGAAGATCCTTACTACATGCATTTATACAAAATCAATTTAGATGGTTCTGGCTTACAATTATTAAATCCAGGAAATTTTGATCATAGCTTTAGCGTGAATGACAACAATACTTATTTTGTCAATAACGCTTCTAGAGTCAATACCACTCCTGTATCAAGTTTACATAGTGCTGACGGAAGAAAATTAATGGATTTGGAGACTGCTGATTTAAGAAACTTAATGGCAACAGGTTATAAATTTCCTGAAACCTTTAAAATCAAAGCAGATGATGGGATTACCGATTTATACGGCGTAATGTACAAGCCTTATGATTTTGATAGCACTAAAAAATATCCAATTATAGAGTACGTTTATCCTGGTCCTCAAACAGAGTCAGTAAACAAGTCTTTCAGTAAGGGTATGGATCGTATTGATAGATTGGCTCAATTAGGATTTGTTGTGGTAACAATGGGTAACAGAGGAGGTCACTATGCAAGAAGCAAATGGTATCATAACTATGGCTATGGTAATTTAAGAGATTATGGTCTTGCTGATAAAAAAGCGACTATCGAACAATTAGCGGATAGATTTAGTTTCATAGATAGAAACAAAGCTGGTATTCATGGTCATAGTGGTGGTGGATTCATGAGTACTGCTGCAATATTGGTGTATCCAGATATCTTTAAAGTAGCCGTGAGTAACGCAGGTAATCATGATAATAGCGTGTACAACAGATGGTGGAGTGAGAAGCATCATGGCGTGAAAGAAAATATTTCTGAAAAAGGAGACACCACTTTCAGTTATATGATTGATAAAAATCCAGACCTAGCTAAAAACTTAAAAGGAAAACTATTATTGATTCATGGAGAGATTGATAACAATGTGCACCCAGCTAATACTTTAAGGGTGGTGAATGCATTGATTAAAGCCAATAAGCGATTTGATATGTTGATCCTACCTACTCAAAGACACGGCTTTGGTGACATGAACGAATACTGGTTCTGGAGAACTGCAGACTATTTCTCTAAGTATTTATTAGGAGATAACACAGAACGCTCTGTAGATATTGATGAGTTAAATAAAGATGTAGAGCGCAAGAAATAAAATGCGAACATAAATTGAATCACTCAAATAGATTCAATTAGTTAGCGATAAAAAAAACGCTCCGAAATTTCGGAGCGTTTTTTTTATTTTAAGTATCGTTCACATTTTTTCCAATACCCAAAAAAGCTTGGAAAATAGCCAGTGACATCTGGAAACAGCCAATCTCTTGCTTCTTGTATACCATGATAGTGCTGGGTTGTAGGATGTTCTTTAAAATAAATGATAGTTTTACTTTCTTGAGATTCTATACTTTTATTGATATTGTTTTCGCTAATTATGATTGTTTGAATTTGCTGAAACAACTCTTCAAAATTACCTATAAAAATTTGCAAACCTGGAATATTGGTTATGGCTAAGTCTACAATAAATTGTAACACTTTTTCTGTCACAGGGAATTGTTCAAAATGATTGGGTTCTAGTAATAAAATTCGATTCATTGAGGCATCGGCATGCCAGAGGGGATCCAAATTAAAACTATTGTAAATGCAATAAGGTGTATTAGGTAAAACAGTTTTGTTATCAAAAATATTTGATTGATTTATCTTTTCAATATTTTTCAAAATAGTTGCGACACCTATCTCAAATTTTTGATCCAGCGGATCCGGCCAGTTTACTAAGTGCTTTGACTGAATGGTATTCGAATCATCAAAAATTGAGGTTTGCAAATATTCGTACTCGGTATCTAAAATGGTGCCTGCCTGTTTTGTATTGGTGTACTTATTGATATTTTCTTGATTGGCGATATATTGTTTGCTACTAAAAGTGCCCGCCACCCATTGCCAACTTAAAAAATTTGCTGCAGGATCGTGGTCTAATAAATTTGCATACATCCATTTGGCGCCCGGCAACCATGCTGCTTTAAAAATATTTGAATGTAACATCGAAATATACATTCTTACATGATTGTGCATCATGCCATCCTCATACAAATGGCGTATAGCATTGTCAAGTGCATGAATACCCGTGGTGGCTTCATTGATTGGGTTTGGTAAGTTTTCTAGTGCAACTTTGGCTTGGTCTGATTTAAGGTCTTCTAAAATCAAATTGCCTTTTTGTTGCCAAACCCTTTGAAAATACTCACGCCAAGCCATTTGCTGCATAAAGCCTACCCATTCTTGCTGATGATACTTGCTTTTAAGCTGCTCCATCACCAATACTGGACTCAACAATCCCCGAGAGATATATGGCGACCAATTGGTCACTGCTCCATTGGTATAGTTCCTAGTGGTATTGTATTTGCCTGGGTGATATGCTTTGATTTGCTCTAAAAGGGCAGCGTAAGTGATATTCATTGATGGACATTAATAGTATTAGTTATTGAACAATTTTAGCTGTAAAATGTTTAAAAAGCATGCAGGTTCAACTCGTATTCCCACATCAACTTTATGACCAGTCCGTAATAGGTATTGGAGGCGGTGATTTTTATATCATTGAGTCTGATCTTTTTTTTCTTCAGTACCAATTTCACCAACAAAAGCTGTTATTTCATAGAGCTTCTATGAAATATTATACCCAGCTACTTACACAAAAAGGGTATCACTGTCATTATATAAATGCGAAAGATCCAAATGCGACAATTGCTACTTTTGTTAGTGCGCTTAAGTCCAAGGGTGTTCAAAAAATTAAATTATATGACCCTTGTGATTACTTATTAGATCAACAAATAAAAAAGGCCGGCAAGCAATATAGTATCGAAATAGTCTACACGCCTAGTCCTAATTTTTTAAACAATCAGCCAGAAAGTGAAGCGCTGCTTGGTAATAAGAAAACTTTTTTTCAAACCAGCTTTTATACCGAACAACGTAAACAAAGAAATATTTTAATTGAACCGGATGGAAGTCCCATTGGTGGACAATGGAGTTTTGATGCAGAGAACAGAAAAAAAATTCCAAAGAACACAAGGATACCTGCAATTCATTTTTTTGAATCCAACGAATACATAGAAGAGGCGAAGCAATATGTAAAAGTAAATTTTAAAAATAATCCAGGTCAATCTGATGCACCTTTTAATACAGGAAAAAAAGATGTATACTATCCAGTGACACATGCCGATGCAAAAAATGCAATGAATTTATTTATTGCAGAAAAGCTTGATCAATTTGGCATCTATGAGGATGCGATGGTGGTAGCAGAAAAAACTTTATTTCATAGTGTACTTAGTCCATTCATTAATGTAGGCTTAATTCAACCAACTGATTTTTTAAATGCTTTATTAGAAGCTTATCAAAAAGGCAATGCGCCTATCAATAGCATCGAAGGCATTATTAGGCAAATCATTGGATGGAGAGAGTTTGTGCAATTAACTTATCGCAAGATTGGAAGTCAACAAAGGACAAAAAACTTTTGGGGCTTTACTAAAAAAATGCCTCCATCTTTTTATGATGGTACAACAGGAATTGCTCCGATAGATATTAGTATAAAAAAATTATTAGAGTCCGGTTATAATCATCATATAGAAAGGCTGATGGTCTTAGGTAATTTTATGTTACTCTGTGAAATAGAACCAGATGCCGTATACCAATGGTTTATGGAAATGTATATCGATGCTTATGATTGGGTAATGGTGCCCAATGTGTATGGCATGTCTCAGTTTGCCGATGGCGGGATGATCACCACCAAACCATATATTTGTGGATCCAATTATTTAATGAAGATGGGGGACTTTCCTAAAGGCGAGTGGCAGGCTATTTGGGATGGCTTATTTTGGCGCTTTTTATCCAAACAACGCGTGGTGTTTGCAAAAAATCCAAGATGGGCAATGCTATTAAGTACATGGGATAAAATGCCAGAAGAAAAAAGAGCGAATCATTTGAAAAACGCAGAACAATTTTTAAAAGCATTAAAGTAAAAGAATAGTACAATGGGAAAAGAAACTTTGACCAATCCAAGACCAGCAGAACCTATTTTAAGATCTGAATGGGTAGAGAAAGATAGAGACCGCATTATTGAAATGGCCTGGGAGGACCGTACCCCATTTGAAGCAATTCAATTTCAATTTGGATTGAGTGAAAAAGAAGTCATTGAATTCATGCGAGCCAACTCAAAGCCCTCTAGTTTTAGAATGTGGCGCAAGCGGATGGCTTCCAGAAAAACCAAGCATGCTGTATTAAAAAATACGGATGTAATAAGGTTTAAATGTAGTCGTCAAAAAACAAGTGGGAATAAG
>JBMOFB010000090.1:0-4990 GCA_049314475.1 Sediminibacterium sp. | reverse complement strand
CAAAATTGAGCATTAGGATGAACAGTAAAAAGATACCTGCAGCAATTAGGTAATATTTCCAAAAGAGCCTCGCCCAATTTTTTGGTCCTTTTTTAACTTCTTTTGTGCTTGTTTTATTTTCTGGGTTCACTTTTTACCATTTAAGGTTTAAAATAATAATTTGATTTTTCGCGCTTATATTGATCCAATTGCTCCTGATTATTAATGAGGATTATATTTGATTTTCCAATCAAAGTTAAGTCGTATTGTTTTTTTGGAACAAACGAAATAATCTCTGTGCTTAATCTTGGCTTCACTTTATTAATATAGGCTAGACCATCAGATGCATTTGCAAAGGGTCCAATCCAAACGATATGACTTTGATCCGTAAATTGAACAAAAGTAACAGCTAGGTTTAGTTTTCTAAAATCTTCAGCATTGACGTCTTTAAATGCATTTTGAATTTCTTTCACAAATACTGCAGACAGATTCATTGTTTGTAAAGCAATATAATGTTGTTCTAGGCTATCATTGGAGAAAACAATTTGATTAGTAATAGCTTGGATTTGAGTACTGTCTTTTTTAGTAGCAATAGGCACGATTGTATTTATTTTACCGATGCTGTTTAAACTACTGTCCTTCTTTAATGCAATTGCAGGCAATTTGGTTTTTTCGAGTGCTTCTTCGTTTAGGTTAACCAACTTTTTTGGTTTTTCTATTTTTAAAGCTGCTAAATAGGCTTCGGTTGCTTTTCTGTTATTGATCTCAGTGATAATTTGCTTAGCCCTTGCTTTAATTGCTTCACTTTTATGCTGGGTAATAATTTCATTTAATAATACGATTGCAAGACTATCCTTGCCTTGTTGTGCATTCATTTTCACTTTTAAAAACTGAAAGGGGGTGTTCCATTTTGTACCCTTAAATTGTTGTTCTGCCGTGTCCATTTGTGCACTAAATTGATCCCAATCACCAATTTGAGCCATAAAATAAATTGATTTATAGAACTCAGAACTATTCTTATCAATTCGTTCACGATTTTCTTTAGCCTTTTTCTTTTGAATATAAGTGCCCTCAGGAAAGTTGCTTGTGATTATTTGAATGATACTATCAGATGTGTTTGCTTGTCCAATATGCATATAATGGCTTGCTAAATCAAGCAATGCACTTTCAGTCGCACTTGGTTCAATATTATTTCGAATGACTGTCTTATATCTAGGTAATGCTTTTTCAAAATCATTCAGTTCGTATAAAAATATTTTTGCTATTTCTAAGTTGCTTTTATTCCAACTCTCTTTTGATTGTTTTAAAGCCGAATCGTTTTGAATCAATTGAATCGCAAGCGAATCCTTACTGTCTTTAGCTAAACCATCTTTTTTAATATTTACCTCAACTGTATTTGTAGTGAATTGGCTATTATTTAGAAGAGGGTCTGTATTGTTATTGGAAGGACTTGACTTTATTAATTGGATGGTTGTTTTTCTACGCCAATTGTCAACATTTGGTCTATCGCCCCATTTTTGAATGAAGTTATTAACACCCATACTTACATTTTGTGGGTTGTCAAAGTAGAAATCGGATTTCTCGACTTGTGATGATATTGTATTTGGGAATGCATTACTGAAGGTATATCCTGGGCTATTTTTTTGAATTGTTGCACCAACCGTTGCAGTTGTTGAATTCTTACTTGGGTCAGTGAATAAATCCTTTATTTGAGCCTTAAAAATAGAAACTCTTTTTTGCCATTCTTTTGCAATTTTTAGTTGCACCTCCTTTGGGGCTGCATAAATCATTTGTAAGCTATCTTCATTGGCAATCAACTCGTCTAAAGTGGCTATTTTATCAATCCACTTTTTTCTTAAAGTGATTTGATCATAATTTGGATATGTTTTTAACACATCTTTCAATTGATCATAAGCAATTTTAGCAACCATAAATTGGTCCTCTTTATAATTTAAGGCACCTAATTGTACCAAAGCTTTTGCTTTAAGTTTGTTATTTTTTTCATTTTTTTGAATAGATCTAATAAGCCATTCATTTGCTTTTGACGAAGCCTTGTTTCTAATTGCAAGCTGAGCCATTTCAAAATAAATAATATCAGCAAAGCCAATATATTTATCTTTTTTTAACATCCGCTCTAATGCGCTGGCTAAACTTTCCCATGATTTTTCTCCACGATTCGCATCAATGCTTGCCATATAAATATTGGCATAAACTGCAATAACAGGATTAGATACAATTGCGCCCGCTTTTTTATACCAATTATAAGCTAAGTCTATTTTTTGTTCCTTTTCATATAATTGTGCAATCAGGTAAGACCACCTGGCTTTTGTTAAAAGATCTTGCGCGTTGTCTAATCCTTTAATTAGATAAGCTGCTGCACTATCATTGATGCCTGATAAGTAGTATCCATAAGCCAACTGTTCATATAAAAAGGGGTGTAGGCGTTTAGGGAAGCCTGCATCTGTTTTCAATAATTGTAATAGACTTATCCCTTCATTGATTTCGCCAGCTTCAAAATAATTTCTAGCTTGCCAAATCATACTTTCATTTCTAATATTTTTATTTTCCCAAGCACGATTGTCTTCCAAAGATGCTATGCTAAATTTACCCGATTTATTTAAATTGCTTCCAATGGGTTGATCTGCTCCAGCTTCCTTATCATAAAAAGAATAATTAATGAATTGCAATATACTTGCAGCAGTATCAAAATTTTTATGAAATAAGTATGATTTTGCAAGTAATAAATAAGCATCATCTACATAATTGCTTCTTAAATCGTGTAATACAATATTTGCGTTACATCGATATATAATAGAGTCAATGGATTCTTTTGCTGTAATGCTTAAATCATAGTCATAAAAAGGAAGTAATTCTGTATAGTCATCCTCATGCAGCGCTCGGGCTTTTTGGATGATTTCATTAAATGAAATTTCGGCATGGAATAAATAGTTAAACTGTGAAACTGTATTTTGGTAGGCCCGTCTACCCAATGTATATTTTTTATCCAATAAACGCTCATAAGGTAGCGGCTTGTCTATTTCATTTATCCCAGTTTTGTCTATAAGATCATTTGTTTTTTTGTTTAAGCTATCCTTAAGTCGATCAATTTTTTTAAAAATAAAATTATTGATCTTTTTTTGAGTGGTATCTAAAAATTGGTTCGCTTTTTTTACAAGCTTTGTGTTATTAATATCCAAACTAGATTTTGTCGAATCCTGCGCATAGCTAGGGCTGACCCAAATAGAAAGAATGCCCATTGCTATCAAGCAAATGATGCGTTTGAACTGTGGATATTTAAAATCTTGTAGCATAGGGTTAAAAGCACCTTAAAAATACGGCATATTCTGTTTAAATAAGGCAAAGGTTGTACCTTTATAGAGATTAAAGATTATGGCAAACTTAGATATTAACAATACTTTTAAGAGACGCAGTAGTACCTATCGTTTGGTAGTCACTAACGATGACACTTATGACGAGGTCATTGCATTTAGGTTATCCAGAAAATCAGTCTATGTAGGATTAAGTATTGCATTTATGTTTTTAGTAGGATTAACAATTGCTTTAATTGCATTCACACCGCTGAAATATTATATTCCTGGATATGGAACTAAGGAAAGTCGTTACGCACTAGAATTGCTTAAAATACGTACAGATTCTTTAGAACAAGCGGTGCATTACAAAGAACAATATATTGAGGGCATTAAAAAAGTTTTATCAGAAGGGAATCCACAACAATTGGATACAATTCCACTTACACTTCCTGAGAGTTTACCCTCTTTAGATTAATTGTGTAAAGATGAAAAATAAAACCGATCAAATTCAATGGGGTAAGTTCGCTGGTCTTGCCAGCCAATGGGCCATTGTGTTAACTATTTTAATCTTTTTAGGGAAATATATGGACCAAAAAATGGAAAGGGAAGCACCTCTTTTTTTATGGATTTTACCTTCATTATTTATAGTATTTTCATTGTTCAAAATTGTTAGAGATACCCAGCTTAAATCAAAAAAATAAATGAATATCTATTTTCAAAAAAAGTTTCTTCCGGTATTTGCCTTATTCTTTGCTGTATTAGCGCTTACGCTATTGCAACAAAATAGGTCTGTTATAATTGCGATCAATAGTAATTTTATCCTTACAGTAAATGGTATTTTATGCATCATTGCGTTTTTTAATTTCAAAAGAATTAATCAAGTAGACTTGAGCAAACCCAATGTGATGGTACGTTCTGTGATGACTGGTGCCATGCTTAAGTTTATTATTTTTGGTGGAGCAGCATTGTGGTATGCTACCCAAAAAAAAGCACCTATTGGCAACTATAACTTAATGATTGCAATGGTTTTGTATCTATTGTATACCTGGATTGAAATAGGGTGGACTAGAATTAATAAAGACGCTTAAATTAGATCAATTGTCAAAAGTTGAACATCCACTTAACGCGCTTAAAGCCTATTTACCGGAAGGGGCTTTTGAACCTGTATTGGCTTTGATTCATCAATACAAAGTCCATTTAACAGTGACCAAAGCTAGGAAATCTGTATTGGGGGATTATCGACATCCCATAATGGGTGCCAACCATAAGATTTCTGTGAATGGAAATTTAAATCAATATGAATTTTTAATTACGCTCTTGCATGAATTGGGTCATTTACTTTGTTATGAACAATATAAGAACAGGGTAGAGGCACATGGCAAAGAATGGAAAAACCTATATGGTTTATTACTAGCCGAATTTATTCAAAGAGATATTTTTCCAATCGATATCAAAAAATCACTTAAAAAAACAATCTTAAACCCTGCAGCAACTGCTAATGGTGAAACTGCATTATTATTGGTTTTGAGGCGTTACGATAAAGCAAAAAAGGAGGGGATGGCATTTGTGGCACATTTGCCAGATGGCGCTTTATTCGAAACCGAAAAAGGGAAGCGATTTAAAAAAATTAAAAAACGCCGCATACGCATTGAATGTGTAGAATTAGCCACAGGGCATATCTATTCATTTAGTGGATTAAC
>JBMOFB010000089.1:0-4993 GCA_049314475.1 Sediminibacterium sp. | reverse complement strand
AGTGGGTTCGAAAAGATTTAAGAGCTAGAGGTTATAATTTAACTTTCGATGATCGCACCAGTGGTCCAATCAATGCCATTTTATTTGATTGGAAACATGGATCTATGTGGGGTGGTAGCTCAAATCATGGAGAAGATTATGGTATTGCATGGTAGGATTCAAAAATGATAATCGAAAAAATAAAATACAATGAGTCAGAATAGAAGAAATTTTTTAAGTACTGCATTTTTAACAGCAGGCGCACTAGGATTGGGTGGTAAAGTTTTAGCAAACGATGCTGATAAGTATGATATCAGTTTGCCTAAATCAATTGAGGACTTATCGCCAATGAAAGAAGGCGTGGTGCCCATTACAGTAGAAGAGCGTAAGCAAAGAATTGCAAAGGCGCAGTCTATTATGGAAAAAGAAAAAATAGATGCTATCTTTTTAGAAGGCACTGTGTCTTGTTTTTATTTCACTGGCATGCGATGGGGACAGAGTGAAAGAACTTTTGGTGTAGTCATTCCAGCAAAAGGACCCATTGCTTATGTCTGTCCAAAGTTCGAAGAAGACAGGGCAATGGAATTATTGAATCCAGTATTTGGAGACGAAATAAGATGTTGGGAAGAACATGAAAGCCCATATGCATTAATTTTTAATATTATTAAAGACAGAGGAACTAAGTATAAAAAAATTGGTATGGAAGAACGTGTTCGTTTTTTCATTGCGGATGGCGTTAAAAAATTAGCGACAGGTTTTGAAATAGTTGATGCAACACCCGTGACAGCTGGATGTAGAATGTATAAGACAAAAGCAGAATTGGCTTTGATGCAGTATTCAAGTGATGTGACAATTAAAGCATATCAAGCTGCATTTGCAACCATTCGTCCAGATATGTCTCAGTCTGAATTTAGCGGCAACATTAGTGCAGCTTTTAGAAAACTAGGATATAGTGGTGGGGCTTCGGTACAAGTTGGTAAATATTCTGCATTGCCTCATGGTAGTATCACACCTCAAGTGATTCGCGAAGGAGATATTGTGATGGTAGATGGAGGTACAAGCGTAGAGGGCTATGCTTCTGATATCACAAGAACAATCGTAGTGGGCAAACCAACTCAAAGACAAATTGATGTTTGGAATATAGAATTGGAAGCACAGAATGCAGCATTTGCTGCAATTAAAATTGGCGCACCATGTGAAGTGGTGGATGCAGCAGCTAGAGCAGTGATTGAGAAAGCTGGATTTAAAACTAATTATAAATTACCAGGTCTTCCGCACAGAACCGGCCATGGTATTGGTTTAGAAGGCCACGAGTGGACTAATTTTGTAAAAGGAAATAAAACACCAATGGCTGTAGGCATGTGCTTTAGCAATGAACCAACGATCTCTATTCCCGGTGAATTTGGGATTCGATTAGAAGACTGTTTATACATTGCAGAAGATGGACCACATTATTTTTCTAAGCAAAGTATATCTATCGAACAACCATTTGGATAAATAAAATAGATGATTGTTTTTATTTTCAATCAACTCAATCCTATTTAAGTAAAGAAAATACAAATAAAAAAGGAGCTACAATTGTAGCTCCTTTTTTTAGTCCTATCACAAAGACGTATTGGTATTAAATCATTATTTATACAATTGGTTAAATAACATTTTATAAGTGGAATGCGTTTGACCTCTGAATGTGATTTCAGGTCCATATACAAATACTTTTCCTTTTCCCAATTTTGCTTCAAAAGCGGCAACACCATCTTGTAAGTAGGCTTGTCCAAATGCCCAGCCACTTCTTAAAGTTTTTTCAGAAGCAAACCAAGCAAGCGGTGTGATGGCGCCATTTGCAATGGCATCGGGTTGTACTTTAAATACAGGGCTATTATTAAAGTATACGTCTGCTGTATTTTTCATGCCCCAATTTGCTTTAACCGTAGGAGCTACTGCTACTTGTAAGATACTTCCTGGGATATAAAATTTCTCTCCCGGAAGTGTGCGCTCTTTTCCGTTATTCATTTCCGTAATGGCATTTTTAACAGGGAGTTTTAAATGGTATGCAAGGTTCGCACTTGATCCTATTGTAATCACTGAACCTCCTGCTTCTATAAAGGTCTTTAACGCAGGAATAGATTTTTCGGCACTTATTCTTCCAACCATTGAATGAAATTCAGCAGGGATCTCGTCTAGGTTTGGTTCTCTCTCATCATAAGGTGAAGCGGGTCCTGCAACTAAAGATGGGATGGCTCCATCAACAAAAACGATCGCATCAAACTTCTCTTTTAAATTACCCGCATTGATTTCCTTTGCATACAATAATTTAAAATCAAAATGATGTTGCTCTAAAATCCATCTTACCCAACCAGAAGGCATAGATCCACCATAACGATCCCATAACCCAATTTTTAATGCTGAAATTTTAATGGCATCTGTTGGAAGACTTTCAACAGCAATGAAATTTAAACCTGCTTTTGCAATCGTCTCTTTGTCTTTCGATTCGTCTGCCATTTCGAAATAAAATCCTTGTTGATTTTTATAAACAGATTTACCCGCTTTTAATAAATCATTGATTTTAATAAAACTATTATTATCATTAGATTGGATCGCATAAAATTTATTAGCAGTTCCAGGTGTGAGTAATACAGTGCTTTTTACATTTTGTAATTGACCATAAGGAATGGCTTCAAATGGACCATTAAAATCATCTAATATTCTATCAAACTCAACACCCATTGTATATGCTGGTGTCCATCCTGCAGCATCATAAGGGCGCACGGGTGGTCCTCCAGGATACAAGAAATCATTAGGATGATCCTGCGGATCAAACATATCTAATACATGCGCTCTAAATGCTTGGTTGGTTCTTACTACATAAGATCCTGCTGGATAATTTTTTCCATTCACAACAAAATCATTTGTTGCTTGATGCACTTTGATACCACTTTGAATTAAAATATTGACAAAGGCAACTGCACTACTCGTTTGAACTGCAGGAATAATATAACCTCTAGGATCTCTTAGTGCTGGCGCCTTATACACTTTTGCAAAATTTTGGAACGCAATACTATCCACACGGGTATCTCTTTTTTCTGTCTTTAATTGTTCTGTCAACATTTCAACTTTATTTGGAGAAAGTGTCCAGTTGTCTTTGTTGCCTGATTCAATGGCTGCTTTACCCATTCGATACATATTCAATAGCACTTCGTCTTTATGTCTTGCTGCATAATTGAGTACGGCATAATTTAATGAAATAGAATAATCGATAGAATTTTTGAAATACCATTTTTGTGGCGCAATTGGAAAAGGCAATCCACTATTTGGAATCAATCTTTGAGGTACTAAAGGAATATTCATAGGGGTTGGACTACCAATGATTTCTGTTAAAATACCAACAATATTATGATAGTATGCAGTGGTTCTTAATCCGCCATTCCACCAGGTAGAATAAACCGATCCACCTTTCATAGTATAACCAGGCTTTTGTTCCGCATTTAAACGGTTACTCATAGCAGCACCCATTGCATCTAAGCTTGTAATCAATAATGGACTGTACACATAATTAAATGGATCTCTGTAAGGAGGGCCTGCAACAACAGTTCCAGCAGGACCAGTTTGATGGTGGTTGTATAAAATTTGCGGCATCCACTCAATATATTGTTGACGACTCATATTTTTTGATTCACTCATATTCATCATAAAAAAGTCACGATTATTATCATGCCCAATATATTTTTGGTACAAGCGAGGCAATGCTGAAGTAGATCTTTTTAAAGTATCTGTGTTACGCATATACCAATTTGAAACTAATTCTTGTCCATCAGGATTTGCGTGTACAAATAAAATGATGGTGTTTTTTAAAATATTTTTTGTTTCCTCATCCTGTCTTGTGATGATCTGGTACATGGTTTCTATCCATTGATGAATACCCACTACTTCGGTTGCGTGCAATCCACCATCAATCCATACGACTGCTTTTCCATCATCAGCTAATTGCTTCGCATCTTCATCTGATAATCCTTCCGCTCTTGCAAGCTTTTGAGAAATCAATTTATATTTTTGTATTTGCTTAATATTTTCTGGGCTGGATACGATCATCATATAATGATTGCGACCTTCCTCCGTTTTACCCATTGTCACTAATTTAACTTTGTTAGAACTGGCTTCCACTTTCTTTAAATAAGCTTCTGTTGCAGTGAAAGTGGTTAACTTATAATTGTCACCAATATTAAATCCAAAATGACTTTTTGGACTAGGAACAGATTGCGCAATAAGTTGAACACTTAATAATAGCACAATACTGAGCAGAGATACAATTCGACGCATAGTGTTGTTTTTTGTTCAAACTAAAGTTAACTAGGTCGGCTTGAATTTTAAAACAAATTTTACGAATGGATGATGGTCACATTATTGTATTCTGAACAGCGTGATTTGGGCACTTGGAGTGGCTGGCCTAGATGGATTGGTTAAAGCACTTGTTTTTAATAATTGCGTTTGATTGTGTTTAACACTAAAAAACAATTCTAGATAATCATCCTCAGTAAAGACGATGATTGCTTGTCCAGAAAAAATATTTTTGACGCCTACGGCGCCTGTTAAAAATTGCCTAAGGGTATTAGGGTAAGCAGCGCCATTGCGTCTTATCCAAACACTTATTTCGTCATTGGCTATTTGCGAATTGCTAACTTGGAGACCATATTGTACTAGATAAGTTCCAGCTTTTACTACAAGTAACCTGGTTCGCTCTAAGCTGGAATTAAGGCCAATGGCAACCTGATTTTGACCAATCGTATCTCGCCACTTGACCGACGTGGCTGTATTGACCAGTGCTGTTTGCCTTGCCGTGTCTGTATACGCACCAAAATGCGTTTCAAAAGGTAAAAAGCCTAAGCTCAAAGCCAATTCCGAAGCACTAATGTCTCCCTTATTTAGTTTTTGATTGATTCTATTGCTTAAGCTCGCCGTATCTTTTTTATCTAATTTTAAAGCCAGTGCTTGGATGGATGCCTTGCTTAAAATCTTAAGA
>JBMOFB010000088.1:0-5007 GCA_049314475.1 Sediminibacterium sp. | reverse complement strand
TCTACGGATCTCGTGCTGCGAATGGTGTGGTTTTGATTACAACTAAAAGAGGTAAAGCTGGTAGAACTCAAATTACTTTCAACTTGCAAACTGGTCAATCAGAAGCAACCAAGAGAGTAAGAATGTTGAACTCAACTGAGTACAACGAGTTAATAACAGAAGCTGCAAAATATACTGATGATGAAGACGGTTATGCTTATGACGATCCAGATAGCTGGTCACAATACGCTAAAAGCATAATGAGCTATAATAGCTTTAGTGAGTGGGATAAAGATCCAAGCAAGACTTATGATTGGCAGGATCAGGCTTTCACAACAGGTGAATACCGTCAAGCTGATTTGCAAATTAGAGGTGGTAATGATAAAACGAAATTCTTCTCTTCTTTCCAACATTTAGATCAAGGTGGTACAATCGTTGGTAACAATTTAAGCAGAACAACAGGTCGTTTGAATGTAGACCAACAAGCAAATAGCTGGTTAGACTTGGGAGTTTCTTTAAGCTTATCTAGAACATTTAACCGTCGTTTACCTGGAGATAATGCATTCTCAAATCCATTACAATCTGCGGCTTTATTGCCAATGTCTCCATTCTTAGATCCTTCAACTGGTTTGCCAATTGGTACACCTCCGGGAGATGCAAACGTAGGTATCTATTTTAACCCAAGAATTCAAATCGACTACGCTAGATATGTGCAAGATGTATACAGAACTTTTGGTAACACTTACTTCAAAGTAAAATTATTACCAGGGTTGACTTTTCAATCTGAATTTGGTTTAGACTTCTTAAGCCAAAACGAAGAGCGTTATTATCAAACACAAGCTGTTAGAAATACAAGTTCTCCAAATGGGGAAGGTGTGAACACGGGGGCATTCATTACAAACTACAACACTAACAGTTATTTCAACTATAATAAAGTAGCTGGTAAGCACAATTTTGCTGCTACTTTAGGTATGCAATACCAACAGTCTCAAGCGAAATACAACAGTACAACTGGTATTGGTTTCCCTTCTAATTCTTATCAAAAAATTGCGAGTGCGGCAACTAAGTCTGGTGGTAGTTCTTCTCAAACAGATTTCAGATTCTTATCTTATTTCTTAAGATCTAATTATACTTTCAATGAGAAGTATATCGTTTCTGCAAGTGGACGTATTGATGCCTCTTCTAGATTCGGTAAGAATTCAAGAACAGGTTTCTTCCCAGCGGTTTCTGCTGGTTGGATCTTGTCTAACGAAGAATTTTTAATGGATAATAAAGTAGTTAGCTTCTTAAAGGCTAGAGCTTCTTACGGTATCGTGGGTAACTCTGAAATTGGTAACTTCCCTCAATTGGGCTTGTTTAGTGGTGATGCAGGTTATGCTGGTGCTGCAGGTCAAAGACCTTCTCAATTAAGAAACGATAACTTACAGTGGGAAACAACTGCTCAATTAGATGCGGGTATTGATTTCGGATTATTCAATAATAGAATCTCTGGAGAAATCGATTACTACGTAAAAAGCACAACTGGTTTATTATTAAATGTAAATATCCCTGCTACAACTGGTTTCTCTAGCATGGTGAAGAACATTGGTGAATTAGAAAATAAAGGTTTTGAATTTGTATTGAATACACAAAACTTTGTAGGTGCTTTCAAATGGAATACAAGCTTTAACGTAGCATTGAACCAAGGTAAAGTAACCAATGTCCAAGGTCAAGTGATTGAAGGTGGAGTTGGTAGCATGAACCGCGTTCAAGAAGGAAGTGCAATTGGTGTATTCTTTACTGCAGAGTGGGCTGGTGTTGACCCTGCAAACGGTAATGCATTATGGTACAAGAATACAAAATTAGCAGATGGAACATTAGATCGTTCTACTACGAGCGTATTCAGTCAAGCACAAAGAGTAGTGACTGGTGACCCGAATCCAGATGTGATTTTAGGTTTAACGAATAATTTTTCTTTTAAAGGCTTTGATGCAACTATCTTCTTTAATGGTGTAATTGGTAACGAAAATAATATCTATGGTATGGGTCGTTATTCTTCTGCAAATATGCGTTACGAAGACAACCAAACTTATGATCAAATGGCACGTTGGCAAAAGCCTGGTGATATCACCAATGTTCCACAAGCTAGATTTTATATTAACAATGGTGCTCAAATCAGTAGCCGTTACATTGTGGATGGTTCTTATATCCGTTTAAGAACAGCTTCACTTGGTTATACTTTTGATTCTAAGAAATTAAACAAGCTTAAACTTGAGAAAGTAAGAGTGTATGTATCTGGTCAAAACTTATTGACTTTCACAAAGTATCCTTATTGGGATCCAGAAGTTAACGCCGATGATTTTGATTCTAACATCGCAAAAGGTAGTGACTTCTACACACCGCCACAACCAAGAACAATCTTGTTTGGTATAAACATTAATTTCTAATTCGTTAATAAAGCATTTTATGAAAATATATAACAAAACAATAAACAAATACTTAGCTGCTATTTTGTTTACAAGTGTACTTGCTACAGCTTGCGAAAAGCGTCTAGACGTTTTCCCGTACCAAAGTATCGCAGATGACAAAGCATTGTTATCTGAAGGTGACGTAAGTGTAACTTTAGTAGGTGCCTATGATGGTGCTCAAGCTGCAACGGTGTACGGTGGTGATATCATGGTATTGAACGAGTTAATCGGCAATATCGAGAATATCAATTTTACTGGTACTTTCGCTGGCTTGTCTGATGCTTACAGAGCACAGATGGTTGCGAACAATGGTAATGCATTGGGTACTTGGACTTCTTCTTACAGTACCATCAACCGTATCAACAATGTGTTGTCTGCAGTTGATAAAGTAACTTCTTCTGCTGCTAGAAAAAATTCAGTAGAAGGTCAAGCCTTATTTTTAAGAGGTTCTCTTTATTTTGAATTGGTAAAATTATACGCTAAGCCAGTAGGCGATGGCGATTTTAATACCAATCCAGGTGTGCCATTGGTATTAACACCAACTGGTAACGTAACTGAAGCAGATTATAAAGCTAGAGCAACTGTGAAAGCAGTGTATGATCAAGTGATTGCTGATTTAACAAAAGCAGAATCTTTATTGCCTTCATCTAATACAATCTACGCCACTAAGTGGTCAGCGGCTGCTCAATTGTCTAGAGTGTATTTAGCATTGAAAAATTATACAGAAGCTGGTGCTGCTGCAAACCGTGTCATTACGGGTAGCGGTAAAACTTTAGCAACTGAAATTGGTAAAAACTGGTTTACATTCATCAACAATGGTGGAACAACACCTGGAGAATATTTATTCTCAATGAAAGTAACTCAACAAGATGGTAGCAATACATTGAATACCTATTTTGGTAGACCAATCAGCACTTACCCTGGTTCTGCTGGTAGAAGCGATTGTAAAATTAGGACAGCACACTTTGCTCAATACGAAACTGGAGATAAAAGAAAAGATTATTTTGTTTTATCTGGCGGTAACTACTATACCTTGAAGCATTTAGACTTTTTTGGTGATGTGCCTGTGGTACGTTTATCTGAAATGTATTTAACAAGAGCTGAAGCAAACCAAAGAAACACAACTGCTGTTGGTGCTACTCCATTAAGTGATGTGAATGCAATTCGCACTAGAGCTGGTTTAGCAGCTTTAACTGCAGTGACATTAGCAGATATCTTGAAAGAAAGAAGATTGGAATTGGCTTTCGAAGGACAATTCTTACCTGACGCTAAAAGAACACAAACTGCTGTAGGAACATTTGCTTGGAACTCTCCAAAGCTAATCATGCCTATCCCTCAAAGAGAGATGGATGTGAACAAGCAATTGGTTCAAAACGAAGGTTATTAATCCAACTTGGATGATATAAAAAAAGACCCCGAATTTTCGGGGTCTTTTTTTATGGCTACTTTAAACTTTTATGGGGAATATTTAATATTGATTTTTACAATTTAATTTCTTCCATCTGATCATCTAGGAATTTGTATTCCACTAAATGGCTTGTATTGGAAGCCTGAGATTGTAACTTTAATTTGTACTTCTTTTTCCAGCGCTTAATAATGCTATTAAAGATACCTTTTGTAAGGTGTGAGTGAATGATAGGGTGTACTAGTATCGTCAGTTTATGGTGACCATGTGTTGCCAAGTAAGCTAGTTTCTTCTCCATCTCATCTTCCAGCAATAAAGAGGCTGTAATGGTTCCTGTACCTGAACAAGCAGGACAGTCTTCTGATGTATTGATATTGACTTCTGGTCTGATTCTTTGTCTGGTAGCTTGCAATAAGCCAAATTTTGAAATCGGTAGGATAGAGTGTCTAGCCCTATCTGTTTTCATGAAACCTTCTAAGGCTTCTTGCACCTTTTTTCTATTTTCTGGCAATTTCATGTCAATAAAATCAATGACAATAATTCCGCCAATATCTCTAAGCCTTAATTGCCTTGCGATCTCCTCTGCGGCCTCTAAATTCGTTTGTAAAGCATTTTCCTCTTGGTTATTACTAACGCTCTTAAATCCGCTATTAACGTCCACTACATGCAGGGCTTCGGTGTGTTCTATGATCAAATAAGCGCCACTATTTAAATTGATGGTTTTACCAAAAGAAGACTTCACTTGCTTGGTGATGCCATATTGATCAAAGATGCCAATATCCCCACTATGTAAACTGATGATATTGGATTTATGAGGTGCAATTCTTTGCAAGTAGCTTAATGTGATATCATAAATCTGCTTGTCATTCACTACAATCTTAGTAAAATCTTCACTTAAAAGGTCTCTTAAGATACTCGTCGTTTTACTTTCCTCGTTCATGATACGGGTAGGAGGTACTGCACCTTTTAAGTTGGCCTGGATGCTTTTCCAATTGGCCTCTAAGGTCAATAAATCCTCATGTAGTTCTGCAGTCGTCTTGCCTTCGGCAGCTGTTCTAACAATCACACCAAAGTTTTTTGGACGGATAGACTCCATCATTTTCTGAAGACGCTTGCGTTCGTCAGAGGAATGAATTTTTTTAGAGACAGCAATAATTTCATTGAATGGTGTGAGTA
>JBMOFB010000087.1:0-5053 GCA_049314475.1 Sediminibacterium sp. | reverse complement strand
GCATTACCGAAAAAGAAGTCGCTGAGTACATGCAAGAAATTGCAGCCGAAAGAGGTGTTCCTCTTGAAAGCTTAAACGACTTTGCAGGTTATATCAATGGGTCAATCAAAAATTTAACAGCAGAACAATTACAAATTTGGGCTGCCAAGCAAACCTATATCGCACTTAGTTTTGCATTGGTTGCAGCAGCTACGGAGGAAATTGATGCAACACCAATGGAAGGATTTAAGCCAGACGCAGTGGATGAAGCATTAGGTTTAAAGGAATTAGGCTTACACAGTGCTGTGGCTGTGACTTTAGGGTACAGAGATGCTGCAAATGATTATTTATCGGGCGCTAAGAAAGTAAGAAGAGCATCTGACAAATTAATTATCAGAAAATAGTTTTGAATTGGGTTTTTAAGCAAGTATTCGATTGAGACGGCTCCTAATCTAGGGGCCGTTTTTTGTTAGATCGTATCTTGTAGCATCCAATGTTTAAATGAAACATAATCTGCGTTCAGTGCAATGGATTGCTTAGGCTTATCTAATAAATATTGAACAGCTTCCGGAATTTCCAATGTATGCCCGATGGCAGATGCAACGACTTCTGGAAATTTTACAGGATGCGCTGTTTCTAAAATAATTGCATGCGCCGGCACTGCTTCATTGGGATGGTCTTGTAAAAATGCTTCTGCTGCTAAAAACGCCACTGCGCCATGTGGATCTAAAGTATAGCCATGCTCCTTGTAAACCCTTGTTATGGTAGCTTTTGTAAGATCGTTGTCATAACTATAACTACTCAACCCGTTTTTTAAGTCATCAAAATTGTTTTGCATAATTTCAAGTACGCGAATAAAATTACTTGGATTACCTACATCCATCGCATTTGAAATAGTCTCTACAGATTTTTTTACTTCGTAATTTCCTGAATGCAAATACCTTGTCACCACATTATTGGCGTTGCAAGCTGCAACAAAATGCCCCAATGGTAGGCCACTTGCCTTGGCCATCATACCTGCACAAATATTTCCAAAATTACCACTTGGCACTACAATATGCATGGGTGCATCACCAAATTGTTCGACCCATTGTTGCCATGCAAAAAAATAATACAATTGTTGTGGTAACCACCTAGCTACATTGATTGAATTTGCAGAAGTTAAATGATAAGCAGCATTCAAGTCCGCATCCATAAAGGCTTCTTTTACTATGGCTTGACAATCATCAAAAGTTCCGTCTACTTCTAAAGCGGTAATGTTTTGTCCGCAGGTAGTCAATTGTAATTCCTGTATTGGACTTACTTTTCCTTTTGGATATAAGATAATGACTTGCACTCCTTCTACACCTAAAAAGCCATTGGCTACTGCGCCTCCGGTATCTCCAGATGTGGCTACAAGTACAGTGTTGATATTATGTTCTTGCTTAGGATCTTTTGCAGCTTTTGCAAAATAACCCAAACATCGACTCATGAATCTTGCACCTATATCTTTAAATGCCAGGGTAGGTCCATGGAATAATTCAAGTGATTGAATATTTTTTGTGATAGGCACTAATGGAAAATCAAAATCAATAGTCTCTTTACATATTTGTTGCAAGCTTGCATCGTCTATTGTGCCTCCAATATAAGGACGCATGACCTCGAATGCTAAACTCGCTTTATCCAATGTTTTGAATCTTTCTATTTGTTCAGGGGTGAACTGCGGTATCGTAGTTGGAAAATACAATCCCTTATCTGGCGCTTGTCCAGTAATAGCTGCAGTTTTAAAACTGACATCAGGTGATTGTTTTCCTAAACTATAATATTGCATGACTATGTATTTACTTCTACACCCGCACCATTAATAGAAGTCACATAGGTATGATGCGGTAAACCTATGCTGGTATATAATTTTTTCATTTCTTGCTCTACTGCCATAGCAGTGGATTGTTCCTTGCTTAAAAAAAAGATGGATGGACCCGATCCTGATATACCGCCACCCAAAGTACCAGCTGCTTTACATGCAATTTTTAATGCATCAAATCCTGGTATTAAAATTGACCTAACAGGTTCAATAATGACATCTTCCAATGACCTTCCAATTAAATCATAATCTCCTTTCATTAAACCCGCAACTAAGCCAGCTATATTTCCCCATTGTTTAATTGCGTCTTTTAATTGTACATTTTGTTTTAAAATACTTCTTGCATCCGAGGTTTTTACTTCTATTTGTGGATGCACAATGGTCACATGTAAGATTGGGGATGGCAATGCAATCACTTCTAACGGAAAAATACTTCTAACCAAAGTCACGCCACCAAATATACATGGTGCAATATTGTCTGCGTGTTTTACGCCAGATGCCAATTTTTCTCCATGCATAGCAAACCTAACCAAATCGTCTTTTGAAAAGAGGTTGCCTAATAAATGATTTGCACCCACTACTGCACCTGCAGAACTTGCTGCACTAGATCCCACGCCAGAGCCAGGTTTGATTAATTTATTAATTTTTACTTCGAATGCTAATTGTCCAATAGGTATCGTTGCTTTTGGATGTCCCAAGCCAACTTGTTCTTCATAGGCTTCGATCAAAGCAATCAAAGCTGCTCCAGCCACATTCTTTTCTGGATCGGTAGGTAAATTGTAATTGTCTAAATTGATGATCTTAATCGAAGAAGCAATTTCTGCTGAGTTATGCTCATTTTTACGCTTCACTATGCGCATTTCCATTTCATCATATGGATTGTTCACAGCAAAGCCCAATATATCGAATCCGCATACCATATTGGCAACGGTGGCTGGCGCCTTTACTTTGATCCATTGATTGATTTCAAACATTGATTAAGCAATTAAATATATTAGTACCTCGAAATTTTTATTGAATTAATTGTAAAAATGGTATTCCTATTTTTACATTTTTATACCCTTGCTGCTCTAATAATATCCGCAAATACGCCCGATGCTGTTACATCTGCACCTGCGCCTGCACCTTTAATCACCAATGGCAATTCAGGATATCTTTCAGAATAGAATAAGACTAAATTGTCCTTTCCATATAAATGATAAAAATCTGAACTTGGCTGAATATGTTGCAATCCCACTTTCGCAGTGCCTTGTCCATTTTCAGCTCTTTCGAACTTAGCAACAAATTTTAATTTGCATCCTACCGCCTCTGCTGCATCATATAATTTTTTAAAATGCGATTCTTGCTTTTCCATTTCTTCATAAAAATCTGCTACTGATCCGTTAAAGCATGCAGCTGGCAAGAAGGCTTCATTCGCTATATCTTCCATTTCTAAGGCATGCCCCGCTTCACGCGCCAAGATCATCACTTTTCGCATCACATCTGTTCCGCCTAAATCCAATCTAGGATCTGGCTCTGTGTAGCCTTCCTCTTGTGCTTGCTTTACAACCTTTGCAAAAGATGTTGTGCCATCATAATTATTAAATACAAAATTCAATGTGCCCGATAAGACTGCTTCAATTTTATTGACCTTATCTCCACTACGAATTAAATCATTTAATGTACCTATAATAGGTAAACTTGCACCCACATTGGTTTCAAAAAGAAAAGCTGCACTGTAGGTTCTAGCAAGTGTTTTTAATTTAGCATAATGCGCATAAGTGGATGAACAAGCAATTTTATTACATGCCACCACCGAGACTGCCTTGCTCAATAATTGCGCATACTTATCTGCAACAGTGTCATGTGCTGTGACGTCTACAAAAATTGAGTTTCGTAAATTATTATCTAAGATAGCTGCTACATAATCTGTAATAGTACCATTGGGTGCAGCAGCCAGTTGTGCGCTCCAATCGCTTAAATCTATTCCTTCTGTATGGATCAATTGCTTTTTACTATTCGCAATACCTACAATATTAATTTGTAGTCTTAATGTAGATTGCAAATAAGGTACTTGCTTTTTTATTTGTTCTATTAATTTGCTCCCAACATTTCCCGCCCCTGCTAAATAGACATTCACTTGTTTATAAGAAGTCTCAAAAAATTCTTCGTGTAAGACATTGATTGCTTTTCTTAAATCCTGAGATGCAATCACTGCTGTAATATTTTTCTCTGAAGATCCCTGCGCAATTGCGCGTACATTGATACCATTGCGTCCTAGCACACCAAACATTTTTCCACTCACACCTGGATGGTTGCGCATTTGCTCTCCAACTAATGCAATGATGGATAAATCTTTTTCTATAATCAATGGTTCTACAACCTGTGTATTGATCTCTTGTTCAAATTCAGCATCCACAGCAATTTTTGCTAAATGGGTATCCTGTACATTCACTCCGACGCAGATAGAATGTTCTGATGAACTCTGCGTAATTAAAATCACATTGATTTTATTTTTAGCTAAGGCATCAAATAATCTTTTTGAAGAACCAGGTATACCTACCATGCCCGCTCCCTCTAAGCTCAATAAACAGATGTCTTTGATGCTTGAAATACCACGAATAAAATTATCATCTTTAGGAGATTCGTTTTCAATCAAGGTACCTGGATGCGCTGGTTCAAAAGTATTTTTAACCCACACTGGAATGTTTTCATACATCACCGGTTGGATGGTTGGCGGATAAATAATCTTAGCGCCAAAATGCGACAACTCCATGGCCTCTTGATAAGAAATTTTTGGAATCTCTTTTGCATTTTGTACCATTCTTGGATCTGCCGTCATCATGCCACTTACGTCGGTCCAAATTTCTAAAACCGATGCTTTTAAAGCAGCAGCATATATGGCACCTGTATAATCCGATCCTCCTCTTCCTAATGTGGTGGTATTACCCTCTCCATCGGATGCAATAAAGCCCGGCGCTATATACAATGCATGTTTATTAGATGGGTTAGCAAAATATGCTTGTATAGTAGTATTGGTTAACGCCTTGTCTACAACAGCATTAAAATATTTACTATTGGTCTTGATGAGTGCTCTTGAATCCAACCATACCTGATCTACGCCCTCTGCCTCAAAAGCAGCAGCAATAATTTTTGAAGATAAAATTTCTCCATAACTAATTAATCGATCTTGCATTCGCATGGTCAATTCTCTTAGCATAAATAAACCTTCGCAATTGGATTCTATTTCGT
>JBMOFB010000086.1:0-5073 GCA_049314475.1 Sediminibacterium sp. | reverse complement strand
ATGGTTTTATCAGCAAAACTCTTGAACCCCTTGATTTCTAATGACTTTAATCTCACTTTTGTAACACTTTAAAATTGTCTGCGAACATAAGAAAAATCAGTCAAAAAGTCAAGGGTAAAGGGGGTATTTAGGTTGAATTGTGGAGAAAATCTAACCCTTTTCAACAAGTCGGCCTCCCTCTGTACTCAAGGTACGGGCTGGGAACTTGTTTACCACCATGTAATCATGGGTAGCCATTAAAACTGCAGTGCCGTCTTCTTTGGCAATTTGGAATAATAATTGCATGATTTCATCGCTGGTTTCTGGGTCTAAACTTCCAGTTGGCTCGTCTGCAAGGATCAATTTTGGTGCATTTAACATCGCTCGAGCAATATCCACTCTTTGTTGCTCCCCACCACTCATTTCATAGGTCATTTTGAAACCCTTATTTTGAAGTCCTACTTTACGTAATACATCATCAATTTTTTGTTGAATCAATTTTTCATCCTGCCAGCCAGTGGCTTTAAGCACAAAACTTAAGTTCTCATTCACATTTCGGTCGGACAATAATTGAAAGTCTTGGAAAACCACTCCTAAATTTCTTCTTAAAAAAGGTAATTTTTTCCAGTCCATCTCTTTTAAATTAAATCCAACCACATTTCCAACACCTTCTGTTAAAGTCAATTCGCCATACAAGGTTTTCAATAAGCTACTCTTGCCTGTACCTGTTTTTCCAACGAGGTAAACAAATTCACCTTTTTGCACGTTCAAGTTGACATCTTGCAAAATAAGGCTACCACTTTGGTAAATATTTGCATGCTCAATTTGTACAACAATTTCACTCATATGGTTTGTGTTAATAGATTAAAATTAATAGCTAAATACTTCCTTTCCAAAACTTCCTTCTAAAACTAATTCCTTTGTATCAGACGCTTCCACAAAGCCAACCACTTGCGCTTCTATCCCTAATCCTGTTGCAATGGCAATTAAGTTGTCGGCAGCTGCAGCATCTGTGAAAATTTCTAAACGGTGGCCCATATTAAATACTTGGTACATCTCCTTTGTATTTGCGCCAGAATTCGCTTGTATCAATTTAAAAATTGGTGGCGCTTCAAATAAATTATTTTTTACAATTCGCATATTACTAGGCAAATATTTCATACACTTTGTTTGACCTCCACCGCTGCAATGAATCATACCTTTGACTACATCAAAATGTTCAGTCAAAATAGCTTTCACCAATGGTGCATAAGTGCGTGTTGGGCTTAATAATAATTTACCTATGCTAATCTCGCCAAACCCATCAATAGCAAGCATATCCGTCATCCTATTTTTTCCTAAATAAACCACTTCCTCTTTTAAAGTTGGTTCATATGATTCTGGGAATGCTGTGGCATAATGATGAGATAGAACATCGTGTCTTGCACTCGTTAATCCATTACTGCCTAAACCACTATTGTATTCTGTTTCATAATTCGCTTTTCCAGCACTTGAAAAACCAACAATCACTTGTCCTGGTGCAATTAATTCGTTGGTAATTAATTTAGACTTAGGCCATCTAGCTGTCATGGTGCCATTCACAGCAATCGTTCTTACCACATCACCCACGTCTGCAGTTTCTCCACCTAAAAACGCGATCTCAACACCGAATGCTTTTAAAGTATTGAAAAAATCCTGTGTCCCATTGATTACTTGACTTATTACTTCGCCAGTAATGAGTAATTTATTGCGATCAATAGTAGAAGAAAATAAAATTTGATCATAAATACCTACGCATAATAAGTCATCTAAATTCATTGCAATGGCATCTTGCGCAATCCCTTTCCATACAGATGCATCCCCTGTTTCTTTCCAATATAAATAGGCTAAAATACTTTTAGTGCCTGCGCCATCTGCGTGCATAATATTAATATGGTCTTGACTACCTCCTAAAAAATCCGCATATAATTTACAAAAAGCATTAGGATACAAGCCTTGGTCTAAATCCTGGATGGCGGCATGAACTTCTTCTTTTTGAGCGGATACGCCGCGCTGAGCATACAATGACATAGCAATAAATTGATTTCACGACAAAGGTACAATTGTTTTACATTTGTACCCTATTTACAAGACAAAGATGAAGGTTCACTACGATTTAACTTCCCTACCCCAATTTAAAGACGCCATTGTGACAATGGGCGCTTTTGATGGTGTACATAAAGGACACCAACAAATTATTCAAAGGATGAAGCAGTTGGCTCAAAATGTGCAGGGAGAAACGATCATCATTACTTTTCATCCTCACCCAAGAAAGGTCATCTCTTCTGTACCTGGAGAAATAAAGCAATTAAGCAATATTAAAGAAAGGATACATTTATTAGAAGCAGCTGGAATTGACCATCTAGTGATTATCAACTTTGATTATAATTTCTCCAATATGACTGCCGAGCAGTATGTGGAAGATTTTTTATACCAATATTTCAAGCCCAATACGGTGATTGTGGGCTATGACCATCATTTTGGAAAAGGGAGAAATGGGAATATTGAATTATTAAAATCCATTGGAGCAAGATTGCATTTTAAAGTAGAAGAAATTCAAGAACAACTTGTCCAAAATGAAATTATAAGTTCCACCTTAATTAGGAATTATATCTCTGAACAACAAATCAAAAAGGCCAACGATTTACTAGGCTACGCTTACTGTTTTGAAGGATTTGTAGTTAGAGGCAATCAATTGGGTAGAACGATTGGGTACCCTACTGCTAATTTGCATATTAATGACGAAGAAAAATTAATCCCTGCAAATGGCGTTTATGCTGTGAAAGTAAAGGGTGATTGTACCAATCAAGCAATTGTAGATGGGATGATGAATATTGGAATCCGACCTACTGTAGATGGACAAAAGAAAGTCATTGAAGTCAACATATTTAATTTCGATCAAGATATTTACGAACAATTCATCACAGTGATGGTCTATGAATTTATCAGAGGGGAAGTGAAGTTTGATGGATTAGATGCTTTGAAAAATCAACTGGGTCAAGATAAAATAACTGCTTCAGCAATTTTAGCTAAGTATGAAGTCAAATTAGACTAAGATTAGATTATGATTAGATTATGATTAGATTATGACATGATCTTAACCACCAACTCCTTTAATAAGTCTGCATCTGTATTACTTGCGTCATTGATGCCTAATACCCTAAGATTGTATTCATGAATCAACAATAGTATCTGTTCAACTTTTGCATAATTATAATGCCTAGTAGCCGCCATCGTAGTTTTGATAGAAAAGAAATTCAAGCCTACTTCGGCCATGATTCTTTTTTCATCATTGGTCCCTAAACCATAAACTGCATATAGTTTACTAAAAAAACCATAAAGGGTCGGAAGAATCAATTGAATGGGCGCCGCTTTTTGATTGGATTCAAAATATTGAATCATTTGAATGGCTCTTGAGAATTTTTTATGTGCAATCGCATCCTGAAATTCAAATGCATTGAATTCTTTACTAATACCTATGTATTTTTCGATATCGTCTTCGGTGATTTTTTTGCGATTGGCTAAATTCACCATTAATTTTTCTAATTCATTTTTGATCCTGCTTAAATCATTGCCGATATGATCTACAATAATTTGTACCGCCTTAGGGCTAATTTGATACCCATTTTCTGCCACCCATTGATTCACCCAATCAGGCAGTTTATTGTCATACATTTTTTTAGTACTAAGAACAACTGCTTTTGTTTTAAGCAATTTAGCCAAAGCAGAACGACCATCCACATTTTTGTCCTTATGGGCCACAATAAGGATCGTAGACGACAAGGGATTTTCAATATAAGAGACCAATTTCTCAATTGAATTCATATGTTGGGCCTCTTTTATAATAACAACTTGCTTTTCTGCAAAGACGGGATAACGTTTACAAGCGTTGAGTACTTCTGCCCAATCGGCATCTTTGCCATAAAAAACAGTCAAGTTAAAGGCTTGATCTGCCTCAGGTAATAACTTGTTTTCTGCATACTGTACTACCTGATCTATATAGAAGGACTCTTCCCCTTCTAGCCAATAGACGGCGTCGAAGACGTTATTTTTCCAATTGGATAATATTTTGGAAATAGGCATCCCCAAAGATATACAGGAATGACGTTTTTTTTATATCTTTGCAAAATAAATAAACACATTTTTTATGAGTAACGAAAATTCACGTAACGGAGGCAAAATTATAATTGGTGCATTAGCGGTTGCCCTTATTGGTTCATGGATCTACTTTAGTACTTCTAAGACTGAAATCATTAGTAATTACACCGCTCAAGTAAATAACTTAGATAGTGCTAAGAATGTTTTACAGGCCGATTTCATTGCAGTTTCTGCTAAAGCAGATTCATTGACAGAACAAAATACCCAATTACAAGGTGATTTATTAAGTAAGTCAAATGATATTAAGAAGTTAAAGTCTAATATCAGTAGCATCTTACAAAAAAAGAATGCAACAGACAAAGAATTAGTAGAAGCAAAAGCCATGATTGCAGAATTGAACGGCAAAGTAGCTGGCTTATTTACTGACTTGGCAAAAGCGCAAGAAGAAAATAAAGTATTGACTGTTAAAAACGAAGTTTTAACCACTGAAAATACCAACTTAAATACCAATTTAACTTCCACTACAAAGGAAAAAGAAAGATTACAAGACTTAGGATCTACTCTACATGCATCTGCATTTAGCATCCAAGCGGTTAGAGTGAAAGAAGATGGTTCTGAAAAAGTAACAAGATCTGCAAAACGCGCAAACACGATTCGTTTATCTTTTCAAATTGATAAAAATAAAATCACCCCCTCTGGTGCGCAAGATTTATACGTTTGTATCACTGCACCAAATGGTGTAAGCTTTACTGAAGGTGGTAAAATTGATACTAGAGAAGATGGTACGAAAGCCTATTCTAATAAAATTTCAGTACAATATGTTCAAAATGCTGTATTACCAATTAGCTATGATGTAAAACAATCTTCTAAGTTTGTTGAAGGAGAATACTTGGTTGAAGTTTATAATAACGGCTTCAAGATTGGCGAAGGAAAAACGACTTTGAAAAAAGGTGGATTATTCTAAACCTAAAATGATGT
>JBMOFB010000085.1:0-5087 GCA_049314475.1 Sediminibacterium sp. | reverse complement strand
GTCTTTAGTTCATTTTAAGTTTAGAAAAATACAAAAGAGGCTCCTAGCAATAGGGGCCTCTTTCTTTGGGTTGAATTTGCCATAATTTATTTAACTTTATAATCAATTCTGAATAATAATAGTACATTATAATCTTTAGTTGTTTATATGAATCCATTCTTAGATTATCAAAATGCACAAGTAGCCAATTTACCCTTACACCTTAGAAAGTACATAGTACCTCAAGTCTATGAAAAATATACGCCAGTAGATCATGCGGTATGGCGTTATGTAATGCGTCAGAATTATAGTTATTTAAAAAATGTAGCTTACTATCCTTATATACCTGGTTTAAAAAAAGCAGGATTAACGATTGAGAAAATTCCAAGCTTACAAGAAATCAATGATGCCTTAACCGATATTGGATGGGGTGCAGTGACAGTGGATGGATTTATTCCGCCTGCTGCATTCATGGAATTTCAAGCTTACAGAGTTTTAGTGATTGCGGCCGACATACGACAACTAGAACATATTGAATATACCTCCGCGCCAGATATCATTCATGAATCTGCTGGGCATGCGCCAATTATAAGTGATACCAAATACAATCAGTACTTAAGTTATTTGGGCTCAATTGGTACTAAAGCGTTATTCTCTTCAAAGGATTATGCTTTATATGAATCTATCAGAACACTATCTATTTTAAAAGAAATGCCTAATGTAGATCAAAAGGAGTTAGCCGAGGCAGAGGCTTTGGTACTATACAATCAACAAAATTTGGGAGCACCTTCCGAGATGGCTTTATTGAGTAGACTACAATGGTGGACGGTTGAGTATGGTTTGATTGGACCAATTGATCAACCTAAAATTTATGGTGCAGGTTTACTTTCTTCGATAGGCGAAAGTGCGTCCTGCATGGATCCTAAGGTTCAAAAAATTGAATACACCATTGATGCATTAACTTATGGGTACGATATTACAAAAGCACAACCGCAACTTTTTGTTACGCCAACCTTTCAAAACTTGATCGATGTTTTAGAGCCATTTGAGTCTACTATGGCTTACAGAGTTGGTGGACTTGAAAGCGTATCTAAGGCCATAGAATGTAAAAATATTTGTACAGCAGTATTTAGTTCAGGATTGCAAGTGTCTGGCGTGTTTAGTAAAGTGTATACCGATGCCAATCATGCAATTAAATACATTAATACACAGGGACCAACTTCGCTTGCTTTTAAGGATCAACTTTTATCAGGCCATGGTCTAGACTACCATGCGCATGGATTTGGATCTCCTGTAGGCAAACTAAAGGATGCCGATAAGTCCTTAGAGGAGTACACTACAGAAGATCTTGTATCGGCTGGATTTATTGTAGATCAAGTGATTGCGTTGGTATTTGAAAATGGTATTGTGGTAGAAGGAAAATTAGTAGGACAGACTTATATGGATGATAAACTTATCCTACTCAGTTTTGCAGATTGCAATGTGACAGACAATGAAGGCAATGTGTTTTTTGAACCAGCATGGGGTATGTTTGATATGGCCATTGGGGACACCATTGTTTCTGTGTTCAATGGGACAGCAGATAAAAATGCAATCGAGGATCAATTGTATGTTTCGGAACAACCTACCCACCAACAAAACTATACTGCTAAGGATCTTCAATACCAATATTTATTTAAACAAATAAGGGAATATAGAGAGCAAGGTAAATCAGATGATTCCTTGAATGAAATTTGGCATGCTATAAAAAATGATTTTGAAGCAGATTGGCTAGGGGCAATGGAATTATTGGAATTAGCAGACACCATGCCAACAGAAGAAGCATTAGCAATTGAATTAAGAACTTATTTAAATGCACAGTCTATTAGCCATCCAACGCATTCAAAATTAATCAGGGACGGCCTAAAAATAATTGATGCTAAACTAAAGTTTGAATAATTGTCCAAGCAAGCTCGGTATTGTTATTGGAAAGAGCGGCCTTAATTTCTTGAATTTTTTCTGAAGATAATTTCAATTCATTCGAAGCATTCAATACCGGTAGGATATTGGTATTTGCCAATTGCGCTTTTTCGTTAGGGGTGAATACATCACTTTCTTTTATTGCTATAGGAAGCTGATCAAATCCAATGCCTAATTTTGTATTCGGCTTTTCTACTTTAAATAAATTCGCTTCGGTAATTCTTGCATACCAGTCTCCTCCAAGACGCGCTACTAAATCTAATTTAGCTTGATCAATGTGATTGTTTGCATCAAGGATGGATTCATGTAAATGTATTTTCTTAATTTCTGCGAGTACTAAATTACCTGCACCTGCTTGCTCGCCCAATGCAATGACTTGTTGCACAATACATTCAAGCTGTATTGGAGACTCTGCAACCCTAGGTGGTCTTACAAGCTCAGATGCCAATTCTGTAAATCCTGCTTTAACAAATTCACTGGTGCCTTTAGGATAATCACAACTAGACAAAGACACTTGTTGTACCATATTGTAGTTCACAATATTAATCACACATTCCGGCACCGCTATAATATTCTCCAGGGTATGCTTAGTGGTATTATCTCTTACTCTACGGGATGGAGAGAAAATACAAATAGGCGGGTTCATGCTAAACAAATTAAAAAAACTAAAAGGACTTAAGTTCACATTCCCCTCTAAGTCAATGGTGGATGCAAAGCAGATGGGCCTTGGTGCAATGGCATATTGTAAATACTGTTGTATTTCCTGCGTACTTAGTTGATTGGTGTCTAATGTTAGCATGTAGATATTTTTAATCCAATTTTTTTAGTGCCAGGATAGACCAATCTGTGTCCTCCGCCTTAATGGTGTTCACTAAAGTACCCAATCCGTCGATGGTCATTTTAACGGTATCATTTGCTTGAAGCCATTGAGGTACGTAATTTGGATCATGCAATTTGCCAGTGCCATTTAATTCCAAAAAGCATCCAGTACCAACGGTTCCAGACCCAATGACATCCCCAGGGAAAATGGTTACCCCATAAGAACATCTTTCAATGATCTCTGCAAATGTCCAGTCCATATCTTTTACATTTCCTTCTGATACTAATATATCGTTCACCCAGCACTTCATGGATAAATTATAATTATTACCAACATGCCCTTGTTTTGCAGGCACTAAGAAAGGACTTAATTCATCGGGTGTCACTAACCAAGGTCCAATCACCGTAGAGAAATCTTTACCTTTTGCTGGTCCTAAATTTAAAAGCATTTCTTCCATTTGTAATTTTCGCGCACTTAAATCATTCATAATCGTAAAGCCAGCAATATAAGCTTCTGCGTCTTTTGCTTTGATGTTTCTACCTTCTTTTCCAATGACAATAGCCACTTCTAATTCAAAGTCAAGTTGTTGAAAATGATCTGGCATACAATAGATATCACCTGGGCCTTGCACTGCGTTGTGGTTGGTGAAGTAAAAAATAGGATATTGATCAAATTCTTTAATCATCTCCACGCCTCTGTTTCTTCTGGCCGATGCTACGTGCTGACGAAACGCATATCCATCTCGGCATGAAGTTGGATGAGGCACTGGTGCTAATAAACTAAACTCAGTTTCGGGCGCTATATTTAGACTGTTATCTGCAATTTTTGAAAGCAGCATTTCAGTTTGATCGATGAGTGCTTTTTCTGATTGAATAAAATCAATGATATGCTTTGGTAAGTTTTCATTTACAGATTGGAGGTTGTAGAGGCCCTCATTCACAATAGCACCTAATTGAATTTCACCCGCTTTGGAGTAACTTACTAATTTCATTGATTATCAATTGTTTATAATGTAATAGATTCAAAAAAAGGGCATTGAAAGCCGGCTTTGTTAAATTAAAACAAAGTTAAAAATAAATCTTTTATAATTTCCTATTAATTGTTAGTATTGTGGTGCTTGAAATACTAATTTATGCCAATATACCACAGTTTGGGTGACATCCCTCATAAAAGACATACTGCATTTAGACAACCTAATGGAAAATTATATGCCGAAGAACTTGTATCTACCGAAGGTTTCTCTGGTATGTATTCTTTAGTGTACCACACACATCCACCTACTTTTGTGAAAGCTTTAGGTGAACCTTATTCAGTGGAGCCAAAAATTGCAAGAGAAAAACATTTGCGTCATACAAGTTTATTAGGGTTTAATATAAAACCAGAAGACGATTATTTAAAAAGTAGAAAACCGGTTTTAGTGAATGCTGATTTACAAATTTCTTTGGCAGCACCAAGACATTCTATGACAGATTATTTTTATAAAAATAGTCAGGCAGATGAAGTTATTTTTATTCATAAAGGATCGGGTACTTTACAAACGGGATTTGGTAAAATTAAATTTTCATACGGCGACTACCTTGTAGTACCTAGAGGCACAATTTATCAAATACATTTTGATGACGAAAATAATCGTCTATTTATCACTGAAAGCTTTAGCCCTATTCGTTTTCCAAAGAGATATCAAAATCAATTTGGACAATTAATGGAGCATGCACCATACTGCGAAAGAGATATCAGAAGACCAAGTGATTTAGAAACTTTTGATCAGGAAGGCGATTTTAAAGTATTGATCAAAAAACAAGGCTTAATATATCCTTATACTTATGGCACACATCCTTTTGATTTTATTGGATGGGATGGTTACCATTATCCATGGGCATTTTCGATTCATGATTTTGAACCTATTACAGGAAGGGTGCATCAGCCACCACCGGTGCATCAAACTTTTGAAGCAAAAAATTTCGTAATCTGTTCCTTTGTGCCTCGTAAATATGATTATCATCCGCAAGCGATTCCTGCGCCGTATAATCACAGCAATGTAGACAGTGATGAAGTATTGTATTATGTGGATGGCGATTTTATGAGTAGAAAGTCGGTGGTGCAAGGTCAAATTACATTGCATCCTGGAGGCATACCTCATGGACCGCATCCAGGTAGTGTAGAAAAATCTATAGGTAAAGAAAAGACAGACGAATTAGCAGTGATGATTGATCCATTTAGACCACTCATGATCACCGAAGAGGCATTATTGATAGAAGACGAAAATTATCATAAGAGCTGGCAACATAATATAGAGTAAAGTAAATTGAGTAGGATTAAAAATCGAGTA
>JBMOFB010000084.1:0-5117 GCA_049314475.1 Sediminibacterium sp. | reverse complement strand
TTAATAAAAAAAAGGTCTCAAATTTTGAGACCTTTTTTTTATGAGTTCATTATTTCGCTAAACTTTTTTCCCACTCCCAAGCAGTGCGCATCATATCCTCCAAATCATATTTGCAATGCCATCCTAATTGCTTAACTGCATGATCATTGTTGGCATAAATAGAAACGATATCACCTGCTCTACGTGGTCCAATTTCATAATTTAATTTTATACCAGATACTTTTTCAAAAGCATGTATCGCTTCTAATACTGTGATGCCATTACCAGTTCCAAGATTAAATATTTCGCAGCTATTGGATTGATTGTTTTTGATGGAATATTGTAAGGCAAGGGTATGCGCATGTGCAATATCGCAAACATGGATATAGTCTCTGATACAAGATCCGTCTCGGGTTTCGTAATCATTGCCATGTACTTGCATCTTAGGTAATTTGCCAATAGCTGTTTGTGTAATAGCAGGCACTAAGTTTTGTGGACGACCTATTGGCAATTCTCCAATAGCAGTAGATGGGTGTGCACCTACGGGATTAAAGTACCTCAGTAAAATCGTTGATAATGGATAAGCCAATGCAGCATCCTTTACAATAGTCTCTCCCATTTGCTTGGTGGCACCATAAGGAGATGCAGCCGTTTGCAATGGGGTATGTTCTGTTACAGGAATGGTATCAGGGTTGCCATATACAGTGCAAGATGAGGAGAAGATAAAATGAGTGGCATTGTATTTAACCGCAAGCTGCAATAGATGTACTAGGGAGCCAATATTATTTTCGTAATAGTCCAATGGTTTTTCAACAGATTCTCCAACTGCTTTGTATGCAGCAAAATGAATGATACCAGCAATATCAGGGTTGGCAACAAATACCGCTTCTGTAGCTGCTTTATCGGTTAGGTCTACTTTATAATTCGTAATTTTTTTTCCAGTTATTTTTTCTATGCCTAATAATGAATCATCCGAAGCTCTAGATAAATTATCAATAGAGAGCACATTGAATCCATTTTCAAGTAAATCTACAATTGTATGCGCGCCAATAAAACCACAACCACCAGTCACTAAAATAGTTTGCATTAAAAATTTTTAGAATACAAAGAAACGAAATTATTAGGGAAAAAGCACCAATTGCTATTGTGCCAGCGTAAATCCAACTGTCGTACCTACATTCAATTGACTTCTAACATGGATATTTTCACCATGGGCTTCAATAATATGTTTACAAATGGCTAAGCCTAATCCAGTACCACCAATTTCCCTGCTTCTTGCATCATCTGTCCTATAAAAACGTTCAAATAATCTTGGGATATGGGATTCTTCAATACCAATACCATTGTCGGTAATTTCAATTAAGACTTTTTTGTCTTCTAAATAATAGACACTCGCAATAATTTCTCCATCAATCTTTCCATACTTCGCTGCATTGGAAAAGATATTCACTAATACTTGGTAAATTTTATTTTTATCAGCAAACACTTCAACTGGTTCCTCGCTGCCTTTTTTTAATTGAAATTGAATATTTTTTTTAATTAATTTGACGTTTAAATTTTGGACAGCTTCTACAATCAAGTCTTGTATAATAAAATGTTGCTTTAAAATGGGCTCTTTATTAATCTCTAAGTTGGTGATCACATCCACATCATTTAATAGGCCAACTAGACGTTGAACATTGGCTTCTGCCTGTTTAATGAATTTGTTACTAAGTTTTGGGTCATCCACCGCGCCATCTGCTAACAATTCTAAATACCCTTGTATTGCAAAAACAGGCGTCTTTATTTCGTGGGAAAGATTTTGTAAAAATTCTTTCCTAAACTGTTCATTAGATTGTAATGTTTGAATCTCATTTGTTTTTTGAATGGCCCATTTTTCTACATCTACTCTCACATCATCGATTCCTTTATTGGGCAATATGTATTTTTGATACGCTTCTTCTCTCTTACTGGCCTTGGTATAAGAAATCAACTTATAAATAAGCTTAATTTTTTTATATATAAATAACTCAAGTATTTGAAAAACCAATAAGTAGACCACAACAAAACAAACAATGAAATAAGCCAATAATAATTTCCAATTTGTAATCAATACAAAGACACTCAAACCAATCAAGCTTGACAAAACCAAAGCAGTGAGCAAAGCCAATTGCCTTGGAGAAAGATTTTTATTTTTTAACATGTTGTAATGGAACTGTGTAACTGTAAAACAAAGGTATTCAAATCTTTTTGAATGTATGATCAATCAACTATACCAGATGGAAAAGTGCAAAGCGTTGAACTAGATTGTTTAATCTAATAGTCAAATTTATACCCAACGCCTTTAACAGTCGTAATACATTCAATGCCTAGTTTCACCCTTATTTTTCGGATATGTACATCAATGGTTCTATCCCCAACTATGACGTCATTGCCCCAAACCTGAGATAAGATTTCATTCCTTAAAAAAACACGACCAGGTTGTGCCGCTAATAAGTATAACAATTCAAATTCCTTTTTTGCCAATACATGAACTACCCCGTTTAAAACTGTTTTGTATTGTTCGGAATCGATTATAAGGTCTTTAATATTTAAGGTCTTAGTTTCTTTATTTGCAGGTTGTATTCTTCTAAACAATGCACTGATCCTGCTCATAAGTACTTTAGGACTAATTGGTTTATTGATAAAATCATCTCCTCCTAATTCTAAACCTTTAATATGGGAAGCTTCATCATTCAATGCGGTTAACAATACAATCAATGTTTTATCAAACTGTTTGTTAGATCTTAAATACTCGCACACTTCAAAACCATTGCGCTTAGGCATCATGATATCTAAAATGATACAATCTGGATTAAATTCTTTTGCTTTCTCAATGGCTTCGCTTCCGTCTTTTGCAGATTCCACTTCGTATCCTGCTTTATTCAAGTGGAAGCTTATAATTTCGATGATATCTGGTTCATCGTCTGCAATGAGTATTTTGATTGGACTATTTTCCATAAACTATTAAACAAAAATACCCCTTAATCAGCATAGGAAGCGTGTTGTATAATATTAATTAATTGTTAACTAGAATTTTTTTTATGATCTACGGGGAACAGATTTTATCCATTTAATAAATGTAATATATAAGGGTTCGCTTTTTTCTCCCTACCCCAGGTGGTTGCTGGTCCGTGGCCCGAATAGATGGTCATGGTATCCGGTAATGGGAAGATCTGCGTTTGTATGCTTTTGATTAAATCCATTGGGTTGCTTCCTGGTAGGTCAGTTCTGCCAACGCCGTCTTTAAAAATCAAATCCCCTCCAATCAAAAAATCTTGTGCTTCATGGTAAAAACAAACACTACCTGGAGAATGCCCTGGGGTCTCCATTACTTTAAATACATCATCCCCAAATTCAATCAATTCATCATGTTGTATGTATTGAACTTTCCCTTTGTAGGCTTCTGTAGGAACGCCCCATCTTGCCCCACCTTCTGGTAATCGGTCAATGACTGCTTGTTCTTTCTGATGAAATAAAGCTGTCAATCCATATTTTTCACTCACAAAATTATTACCAAACACATGGTCTAGATGACAATGTGTATTCAATAGTAATGTAGGTGTTAAATGATTGTCTGAAATGAAATTGGCAAGTTGCGCTTCTTCATGTTTTAAATAGCAACCTGGGTCAATGATGATGGCTTGCTTTTTGGCATTGAATAGGACAAAAGTATTTTCCTGAAATGCATTGAAACAAAAACTATGAATGGTCAACATGAATTAAAATTTATTTTTTGAGTGCCTCTAAGATGTTTTTTACAATCGCAGGCCCTTCATAAATAAATCCAGTCCATACTTGCACTAAACTAGCGCCTGCATCTAATTTTGCTTTTGCATCTGCAGGTTTAAAAATACCTCCACTTGCAATAATCGGCAATCGATCACCAATCCCTTTGTATAAATAGTCCAATACTTGATTTGATTTGTTGAGTAGTGGTTCTCCGCTTAATCCACCTGCTCCAGCCGCATTCGCAATTGCTAAATTTTTAGGATTCAACAAGCTACGATCCAATGTGGTATTGCTTGATACCAGTCCGTCTATTTTCACTTCCGAAGTCAATGCAATGATATCATCTAAAGCACTTATTTCTAAATCGGGTGCAATTTTTAATAAGATCGGTTTGTTATTTTTATTGATTAACTGAAGCTCGGTAAATATTTTTCTCAAAGCTTCTTTTTCTTGTAATTCACGTAAGCCTGGCGTGTTAGGAGAGCTTACGTTCACCACAAAATAATCTACCACTTCTTCTAGTCCTATAAAATTGGTGCAATAATCTTTCCATGCATCTTGGTTTTCGGTGACTTTATTTTTTCCAATATTACCACCAATCATTAAATTAGATTGAGTAGATGCTTTTCTTTCTTTTAATCTTGCAGCAATGGCTTCCACCCCATCGTTGTTAAAGCCCATGCGATTGATTAGCGCTTTTTGATCTGGGATTCTAAACAACCTAGGTTGCGCATTGCCTGCTTGTGGTTTAGGCGTCACGGTACCAATTTCAACAAATCCAAAACCTAAGAGTTCCAATGCATCTAAATGCGCTGCGTTCTTATCAAACCCTGCGCCAAGTCCTACAGGGTTGGGGAAATGTAAACCAAAAACGGTCTTGGATAAACTCGGATCTTGTACATGAAAATAGCCACGCATCAAAGAATTGATTCCGGGTAATGCAGCGGCTAGGTCTAAGCCCTTCATGGAGACCTCGTGTGCTGTTTCAGGAGGGAGCAAAAACAGGGTGTTTCTGATTAGTGGATAGATCATGCTTCAAATTTACAATGAAATATTTAGTTGCATAAACAACTTTTTATAAAAAAGCCTACATTTATGGTATCAATTAAAGACTTTTTTATGCAAGAAGCTTATATCGTAGCAGGTTTTAGAACAGCAGTGACCAAAAGTAAAAAAGGAGGGTTCCGTTTTATGCGTTCCGATGAATTGGCGATTGAACTCATCCAGGGTTTAATGAAATCCTTGCCAGCATTGGAACACAAATTAATTGACGATGTGATTGTGGGCAATGCAGTCCCAGAAGCAGAACAAGGTTTACAATTTGGTAGAATCATTGCCGCAAAAGCGTTGGGAATCGAAGTCCCAGGCATCACCATCAATCGATATTG
>JBMOFB010000083.1:0-5125 GCA_049314475.1 Sediminibacterium sp. | reverse complement strand
TCATGCCAAGGGCAGGGCCTTTAAGATTGTATTTACCCGAAATGAGACCATTGAAAATTTAAGTCAAAACTACGGATCAGTGCCTGTGGCCGATAAGATGGCCTGGTTTAACTCTGCTGGATATTTAGAGATTGCGGTGAGAGGCGGCAATATGGCGGGTTTGTTTGGTTTGAGCAAATACGATGAAAACCAGTCTAGCAAACAACGTCCGAACGACAATAAGTGGTTTTTCCAGATGGTGCGTGTTTTCTTTGAATAGTTGATCATTTGTTTTTTCATTTGCCTTTTTCGGGGTATTTTTGCACCCTATAAACACTTAAAATAGAACTATATGGCATACGACGTAATCGTTATTGGTAGTGGTCCTGGTGGATATCCTGCTGCTATTCGTGCTTCTCAATTAGGCTTAAAAGTGGCTGTAATTGAAAAAGAAAGCTTGGGTGGCGTTTGTTTAAACTGGGGTTGTATCCCAACCAAAGCATTGATCAAGAGTGCGCAGGTGTATGATTATGTGAAGCATAGTGCAGATTACGGTATCACAACAACAGGTGTGAATCATGATTTTGGTGCAGTGATTAAGCGTAGCCGTGGAGTGGCAGATAAGATGAGCAAAGGTGTTCAGTTCTTAATGAAGAAGAATAAGATTGATGTGATTATGGGTTACGGAAAAGTACATTCAAAAGGCAAGGTGGAAGTAAAAGCTGCGGATGGTACAACACAAGTAATCGATACAAAATATATTGTACTTGCTACAGGTGGTCGTTCAAGAGAATTACCCAACTTAAAGCAAGATGGTAAAAAAGTAATGGGTTATAGAGAAGCGATGGTGATGGAGCAACAACCAAAGAGCATGATCATTGTGGGTAGTGGTGCGATAGGTGTTGAGTTTGCTTATGTGTACAATAGCATGGGTACAAAAGTGACCATTGTTGAGTTTGCACCAAGAATTGTACCAGTAGAGGACGAAGATATTTCTAAAGAATTAGAGAAGCAATATAAAAAGCAAGGCATCGAGATCATGACCAATGCATCAGTTGAATCAGTGGATACCACTGGTGCTGGTGTGAAAGCATTGGTTAAAAAATCAGATGGCACTACAATGACTTTAGAGGCAGATGTACTTTTAAGTGCTGCAGGTGTGGTTGCGAATCTTGAAAATATTGGATTAGAACAAAACGGTATTAAAGTAGACAAAGGAAGAGTTGTAGTAGATAAGTTTGGACAAACTGCTGTTCCAGGTATTTATGCGATTGGGGATTGTTCTCCAGGTCAAGCATTGGCGCATGTGGCTGCAAAAGAAGGGATCAATGCTGCAGAGCATATTGCATACATGGAAAAGAAGCATGCACATCTGCCAGAAGGAATTGACTACAACAATGTTCCAGGATGTACTTACTGTATTCCTGAAATCTCTAGTGTAGGCTACACAGAAAAAGCAGCGAAGGAAGCTGGATATGAAATCAAAGTTGGTAAGTTCCCATTTGTAGCGAGTGGTAAAGCTTCTGCAGCGGGTGCTACTGAAGGTTTTGTGAAAGTAATCTTTGATGCAAAATATGGCGAGTTCTTAGGATGTCATATGATTGGTATGAATGTAACCGAAATGATTGCTGAAGCTGTGGTGGCTCGTAAATTAGAAACCACTGCGCATGAAATCTTAAATGCAATTCATCCACACCCAACAATGAGTGAAGGCTTGAAGGAAGCAACTGCTGCAGCATACGGCGAAGCAATTGATATCTAACTAGCTTGGAATAAAATACAGAATGGCTCGTGCTTCAAATGATTTTGAATGCGGGCCATTTTTAATAAGATGCAATTAAAAGGAAGTAAGGAACAATATTATAATGAAGTACGAAAAAGAAATTAACCGAAGAAAAAGCTTTGCCATCATCTCTCACCCAGATGCGGGTAAGACCACGTTGACAGAGAAATTATTGTTATTCGGCGGTGCCATTCAAACTGCAGGTGCTGTAAAGAGCAATAAAATCAAGAAGCATGCCACTTCGGATTTCATGGAGATTGAGCGTCAAAGAGGTATCTCTGTGGCCACATCGGTGATGTCTTTTGAGTACAAAGGCAATTTGATTAATTTATTGGATACACCAGGTCACAAGGATTTCGCAGAAGATACTTACAGAACTTTAACCGCAGTGGATAGTGTGATATTAGTAATTGATTCTGTGAATGGGGTAGAGCCGCAAACAAGAAGGTTGATGGAAGTGTGTAGTATGCGTGCCACACCAGTGATTGTATTCATCAATAAAATGGATCGTGATGGTAAAAACAGATTTGATTTATTAGAAGAGATAGAAGCGGAATTAAAAATTTCTTTACACCCAATGACTTGGCCTATTAATAGTGGTAAGGAATTTAAGGGGGTGTATAATTTGCATGATAAAAGTTTACGCTTATTTACAGCAAGTACAAAAGCAGACGATGAAGATGTCGTAGCGATTGGTGATTTATCTAGCCCGGTATTACAACAAAAAGTGGGCGACCGTGATGCAGATTTATTAAGAGAAGACGTGGAGTTAATTGATGGGGTATATGGTGCATTGAATCCTGCAGATTATTTGTCTGGTTCGATTGCCCCCGTATTTTTTGGTTCTGCTGTGAATAATTTTGGGGTCCAAGAAATGTTAGACACTTTTATTCAAATTGCACCTACACCGCGTGATAGGGAAACAAGTGTCAGAAAAGTACAAGCAGGTGAAGATAAGTTCAGCGGATTTATTTTTAAGATACATGCCAATTTAGATCCAAAGCACCGTGACAGAATTGCTTTCATGCGTGTATGTAGTGGTAGGTTTGAGCGCAATACATATTATAAACATGTGCGTTTAGATAAGGATGTTCGTTTTACGAATCCTTACACTTTCTTAGCCCGCAGCAAGGATATCGTGGAAGATGCTTATCCGGGGGATGTGGTGGGTCTTTTTGATACAGGTAATTTTAAGATTGGAGATACGCTTACCGAAGGGGAAAAGTTTTACTTTACAGGCATTCCCACATTCTCTCCAGAGATTTTTAAAGAATTGGTGAACAAGGATCCAATGAAGACCAAGCAATTGGAGAAAGGGATTCAACAGTTAACAGACGAAGGAGTGGCGCAATTGTTCACACAGTTTGGCGGTAATAAAAAAATCATTGGTTGTGTGGGGGACTTGCAGTTTGAAGTCATTCAATACCGTTTGTTGCAAGAGTATGGTGCGGCTTGTGAATTCAGAACACTTCCTTTTTACAAAGCTTGTTGGTTGACCTCTACGGATAAAAATAAGTTGAACGACTTCTTACGTTACAAACAACAGAATGCAGCCGAAGACAAAGATGGTTCACCCGTATATTTAGCCCAAAGTGAATGGTTCTTAAATACAGAGATCACCAACAATCCAGATATTACATTTCACTTCACGAATGAAGTCAATAAATAAAAAAATCAAATAACGAATTCATTTCGTTAAATATATTTTATGAAGTCAAAAACTTTAAAGCAGAACAAGGTCAATATCATCACACTAGGTTGTAGTAAAAACTTGGTAGATAGTGAAATGCTAAGTGGTCAATTGGTGGCCAATGATATTGACGTGGTGCACGAAAATAAAAAGTTAGACCATAATATTGTGGTAGTGAATACCTGTGGCTTTATTGATAAGGCGAAGGAAGAAAGTGTGAACACGATTTTAGACCAAGTAGCATTAAAAAATAAAGGTAAATTAGATAAGGTCTATGTGACTGGTTGTTTGAGCGAAAGATACAGAGGTGACTTAGCCGCAGAAATACCAGAAGTAGATGCTTGGTTTGGCACCATGGAATTGCCTTTAATGTTGAATCAATTGAATGCCGATTATAAGGCAGAATTATTGGGGGAGCGTTTATTGAGTACGCCACAGCATTATGCTTATTTAAAAATTAGTGAAGGTTGTAATCGTACTTGTTCTTTTTGTGCGATTCCTTTGATGCGCGGACAGCACGTAAGTAAAACCATCGAGCAATTGGTGGATGAAGCAAAAGGCTTGGTAAAGAAAGGGGTTAAAGAGTTGATGTTAATTGCCCAGGAATTAACGTATTACGGTTTGGATATTTATAAAGAGCGTGCTTTACCAAAATTATTACACGCATTAGCAGATGTAGAAGGCGTGGAGTGGATTCGTCTACATTATGCGTATCCTTCTAAGTTTCCCTTAGACATTTTGGATGCCATGCGTGAGCGTGATAATATTTGTAACTACATTGATATTCCATTACAGCATGCCAGCAATAATATGCTCAAAGCCATGCGTCGTAATATCACTAGAGAAGAGATGACGGAATTGATTTATGAAATCAGAAAGCGTGTGCCAGGTATCGCTATTCGTACCACATTGATTGCTGGTTTCCCTGGGGAGACATTGGAAGACATAGAAGAATTAAAAGCATTTTTACAATTGCATAAATTCGATCGTGTGGGCATCTTTACTTATAGCCACGAAGAAAATACAAGTGCCCATGACTTAGTAGACGACGTGCCTGCAGCAGAGAAACAACGCCGTGCCGAAGAGATTATGGAAGTGCAACAGGAAATTAGCCTAGAAATCAATCAATCTAAGGAAGGGCAGATCCTAAAAGTATTGGTAGATAAAAAAGAAGCTGGTCGTTATTTAGGCCGCACTGAATTTGATAGTGTGGAGGTAGACAACGAAGTGGTGATTAATACCAATAAAAGATTGAAGCCAGGTGATTTTGTAATGGTAAAAATTACGAAAGCGTACGACTATGATTTAGAGGGCGACTTAGTTGATTAGTCAAAGCAGCCATAGTTACTGTGCTAGCAATAAAATAACCAATCAAAATATAGCTACTTGCATTAAAATAGTTTTGTAGTCCAAACCATCCTCCATAATAAAGGATGCCTCCAACACAAATCATATTCTTCACTGCTTCATAAATCAATGCTCTTGGATTGCGGTCCATGAATTCTGTTAAAGCATATACTTGCGCAAAAATAAATAAGCCATAGTACATCATATTGGTAAGTCCTATGCTTGCTACATTACCAAATAAGTAACTTACAATTAGGAGCAAACAAAATAGTTGAATCCATAAATAAACAATCATCCCTTTTGAAGCAGGAGTATCATATTTTTCG
>JBMOFB010000082.1:0-5178 GCA_049314475.1 Sediminibacterium sp. | reverse complement strand
CTTAAAAGCTTCTTTTACTTTATCGTAAAAACTTTTATCCCCTTTAATAGGTTTAGGTTTGAAGTTTTCGCTCTCTTGCATTTTATTCAACGCAATTTTTTCTTCTTCACTTACTTCTTGTGGGGTCCAAATATTTACATGAATCAATTGGTCTCCCTTTGCATAGCCTTGTACTTCTGGAAATCCTTTTCCTTTTAATCTAAATATTTTACCACTTTGTGTACCAGCTGGTATTTTAATTTTTGCACGACCATCAATGGTAGGTACTTCTACACTCGTGCCAAAAATAGCGTCTGGGATGGTAATGTATAAATCAAATGAAACATTCAAGCCATCTCTATGTAAGAACTCGTGTTGCTCTTCTTCAATCATGATAATTAAATCTCCAGAAGATCCTCCACGCTCACCTGCATTGCCTTTACCCGACATGCTTAATTGCATGCCATCTTGCACACCTGCAGGAATATCTATTGAAATGGTCTCTTCGCCATAAACCCTTCCCTCTCCTTTACAAGCGTTACATTTTGCAGTGACTGTACTTCCCTCTCCGTTACAGGTAGGGCAAGTATTCACAGTTTGCATTTGACCTAAGAAAGTGTTGGTCACTTTTTTTACTTGTCCAGAACCTTTACAAGTGCCACAAGTTTGTATACTAGAACTGTCTTTAGCGCCATTGCCATTACAAGTACCACAAAGTACATGCTTCTTTACTTTAACTTGCTTGTTGACGCCACCGGCTATCTCTTCGAAATTTAATTTTAATTTGATCCTTAAGTTACTTCCTCTTTGACCTCTTGCTCTTGCACCACCTCGTGTACGACTTTGTCCGCCGCCAAAAAATCCGCCAAACATATCATCCCCAAACACATCACCAAACTGACTAAAGATATCGTTCATATCCATACCACCACCGCCGTATCCACCACCACCAGCTGTTCCAGGTCCAAAAGCCTGATGCCCAAAACGATCATATTTTGCTTTCTTATCTGCATCACTTAAAATTTCATAAGCTTCTGCTGCTTCTTTAAATTTTTCCTCTGCTGCCTTATCTCCAGGATTTCTATCCGGGTGAAATTGCATCGCAACTTTACGGTACGCCTTTTTTATTTCATCTGCTGATGAAGATTTGCTCACACCTAATATTTCGTAAAAATCTCTTTTTGACATACTGCTTAGTTTATTTACCTACCACTACTTTTGCAAAACGAATAATTTTGTCGTTCAAATAATATCCTTTTGTTACCTCGTCAATGACCTTGCCTTTTTTTGAGGCATCCGGAACAGGAACTTCTGTGATGGCTTCATGTAATTCAACATTAAATGGTTGATTAATGCTTTCCATTGCTTTTAGTCCTTTTGCTTGAAGGGTTGCTCTGATTTTATTAAAAACCAATTGGATGCCTTCTTTTTGAACTGCAATATCGTCTGATCCATTCAATTGCTTCTCTGCACGATCACAGTCATCCATCACATCCAAAAGAGACACAATCACATCTTTACCAGCCGTTTGGATCAAATCCACACGTTCTTTAGCAGTCCTTCTTTTGAAATTTTCAAATTCTGCCATTAAGCGCAAATATTTATCCTTTTGGTCTGCCAAATCCGCTTGTAACTGATCTAGCTCACTTAAGGGTGTTTCCTCGGTTTCTGGGGCTGTTTGAGCGCCATTTTCTGTATCCACAATTGGTTCTTGACTTGATTGTGCTTTATCTTCCATAATTGACTATTTGTATTCTACCTCACGCAAATATATTGCCAAAGCAATAAAAGAGCAAAATTGACATAAATGGGCCTTAAAATGAACAAGTTGTCACTCAATCTGTCCCTATCTTTGCCAAATGACAAAGGTTTATTTAAATAAGCGCATTACCCCAAGGATTGCGATGGGTCATCCATGGATTTATAATAACGAAGTGGATCGTATTGCAGGCACAGTTACCCCAGGTGATATCGTAGAAGTGTACTTTTTCGACGGTCAATTAGCAGGCCGTGGCTATATCAATCCAGGTTCTCAAATCATCATTCGATTATTGACTCGAAAAAGAGAGGAGATTGATGCTGCATTTTTCCACCAAAAAATGAATGAAGCTTGGGCTTATAGACAACAATTAGGCTATACAGAAAACTGCAGACTGGTATTTGGTGAGGCAGATGGCTTGCCTGCATTAATCATTGATAAGTTCAATGACTATTTTGTTTTACAAACTTTATCATTGGGTATTGAAAAATGGAAACCTGCAATTGTAGATGCGATTAATGCGATATTTAAACCAAAAGGAATTTATGAAAGAAATGATGTGCCTGTAAGAGAATTAGAAGGACTAGAACAAAAAAAGGATTTTTTATCCGACCCATTCCCGACAGAAATTATCATTCAAGAAAATGGTTTACAATTTTATGTAGATATTGAACATGGACAAAAGACAGGTTATTTTTTAGACCAGCAAGACAACCGTCGCGCGATTCAACATATTGTAAAAGGAGCAGATGTATTAGGTGCATTTACTTATACCGGTACTTTTGAAATACATGCTGCACATTATGGCGCAAAATCTGTTTTAGGGATTGATATTTCTGACAATGCAGTGGCACAAGCCAATAGAAATGCTGCATTGAATCAACTAGATCATATTGTAAAATTTGAAGCAATGAATGCTTTTGATGTTCTAAAAAATTGGGGCAAAGAAGGCAGAAAATATGATGTGGTGATGTTGGATCCACCTGCATTTACAAAAAACAGAAGCAGTATCGAAAAAGCAGTAACTGGATATAAAGAGATTAATTTAAGAGGGATGAAAATGATCAACAATGGAGGTTTTTTAGTCACTTCTAGTTGTACCAATCTAGTGAGTCCAGAGTTATTCTTAGACACCATCTATATGGCAGCTAAAGACGCTAAAAAAAGAATTAGACAAGTCACTTATCAATCACAATCAAGCGATCATCCTATTATATGGGGCATGGAGAATACCCATTATTTGAAATTCTTGATTGTGGAGGTTTGTGATAAATAGAAATATATTTAAAATAATTAGCAAGAACCAAAAAGGGTCCCGATAAATCGGGACCCTTTTTTAAAATCATAAGAGGTCAAAATTGTTAGGGCTTATATTTTATAAAGCCCTAACAATTAGCGACATTTCAGTTCAATGAATTCAATGTTGTTTGAATGGCTTCAAAATTAGGTAAGTCTCCAGGAGTAGGACAAATTTCTGCGTATTGAACTACACCATTTGCGTCAAGAACAAAAGCAGCACGCTTACTAACTCCTTGCATTTCAAAAGCAGGGAAAGTTTCATACAATACATCAAAGGCTGTTGCTGCAGCTTTATTAAAATCACTTAGTAAAGGGAAATTTAATTTTTGCTCTTCTTTAAACTTACCTAAAGCAAATAAAGAATCTACAGAAATACCATATACTTGCGCATTTGTAGCATTGTAAGCTGCAATATTGTCTCTTACATTACAAAGTTCAGTGGTGCAAACACCTGTAAAAGCAAGTGGAAAAAATAAAAGCACCACATTCTTTCCTTTAGCATCAGCTAAATGAACTTGGTTTTTATCTGTATCAAATAAAGTGAAATCAGGGGCATTTTGTCCGATTGAAATTGGCATAATTATAAATTTAATAGATTAAGAAATCAAATGTAGAAGTGTTTAACGAGACCTCCATATTTTAAGTAAAAATTAATGTTTAATTAAGTCTAATTTTTCTCTTTTCGATAATGCTTCGACTGAATCCATTAATTCTTTTAATTCAACTGGGTGCTTATCTAGATAATCCATGGTGGCATAAAATTGAACTCGATTCACTTTATTTAGATTAAAAACACGTTGGTAATATTCAGCTTTCTTGAGGGATGACGCTATGGTTGTGTCGGTCTGAATTTGTCTTGCTAAGTATTCATCTACTTGCATCAATTGCCATACAGTTTGCTGCATAGTTTTGAATGGCAACATGGCCTCATTATTCATTTTCTTTGTACTACAAGCTACTAAAAATACCATCCCTACACATAAGGCCTTTTTCATTCAAAATATGCTTTATACTTATTAATATTGGTAATATCAATCGCAGATAAGGTTGTCATCAATTGCTTTTTGGTGGCCCTATCTGCATCGGAGAACAAACCAATTAATTCTGTTACCCTTCCTTGCATGAAAATAGCGATGGCCATGGAATTCACATTGTCTTCGTTCAGTTCTTGTAAACTCATAAGTGCATTCAGGATAGCCACTTTAGCCTGCTCAGGCTGTTCTGCCATTTGGTCCATGCCTTTTCGATAATAGTTAAAACTAATTTCATGTAATTTATCAAATCCGCTCTTGGTAAGATTGTCAATCAATACGAATCTATTTCGTTGTCCGTCATAGGATTTCCATCCATTGATGCCTGATCCATCGGGTGCATTGTACACCACATTTAAGGCTTTACTAAAATAAGGCGCGCCTCCATTTTTAGAAAACGAATCATAATCTAACCCAAGAATAATATAGACATAATAGGCTAAGGTGGCTGTTAAATTTGCTTCTAATGGATCTGTTCTAGCTACATTGTTTTCGTTGAATTCAATTGGTTGACCTAACTGATATTTAAACGTAAAATTTGCATCCTGCATATTCAACAATGGTGTAGTATAATTGGATCGATACACTGGTCTATTTGCAACAATACTTAACTTGGCATTGTATACACCAGGAGCTACCAATGATTCAATGGTAATAAAAAAACTACAATCTATTTTTTCTTCTTGCGTAAAAATATCTGAAGTCCATTTACGTTGATTAATGAAGTCTTTTAACTGTGTTTGAAGTTGTGTGAAAATTTTAGGATCTACTTGATTGTCCACTTTATTCGTTTGTATACTTACAATAGCATCTAACTCCTGTCCATCCAAATGTTGGAAAGCACAGAAGCATAATAAAAGGATCATCATTTTTCTTAAAAACATACTTGGTTGTTTTATACCCTAAAATACAAAAACGTCCCGAAGATTCGGGACGTTTTATATAAATACCTTTAAAAGTTTAACGGAATAAATCCGCTTCCTCATTTTTACGATGGTAAATCTTGTCATCAATGAATTCAGCAGTTGCTAAAATTGCTGGATTTGGCATACGCTCATAAGCTTTAGAGATTTCGATTTGCTCTTTATTCTCATGAATTTCTTCCAAACT
>JBMOFB010000081.1:0-5340 GCA_049314475.1 Sediminibacterium sp. | reverse complement strand
GAACAAAAGTTGGACATGTTGGATGCTGATGTAAAAGTGAACTAATCAAAATAGTAATTTATTTATTTGTAACGGCTTCAATCAGGGCATAAATACTCATCGAACCCATCAATGCAACCACAAGCCAGCCAGCTATTTCAATCCATAATGGATACTTGTATTGTTTCAATACAGGAATTTTTCTGCTAGCTATTAACATGATGGCTAATGCAAATGGTAATATAAAACCATTTATTAAGCCTGCAAAAAGTAACAATTCTTTTGGTTTCCCTATCCAGATAAATATGCATGTAGAGATTAAGATAAACCCACTTATAGCTAATCGTTCATGGTTTAAAAATGGGATATCTAATTTTTTAATAAATGAATAGGAGGTAAAGGATGCACCAATGACAGATGAGATAGCGGCACTCCATAAAACAATACCAAACACAAATAAGCCCCATCTGCCTCCTGCAGTTTCAAATACAGTAGCTGCTGGATTATTTTTATCTAGATGCACGCCTTGTGACACCACACCCACAACAGCTAAGAACAAAATAAAACGCATGAAAGAAGAGATCATAATACCCCTGCTCGCACTTTTGGTGACAAAGCCTATATGTTCAGGGCCAACCATACCAGCGTCAACCAATCGATGTGCGCCTGAGAAGGTAATATAACCACCCACAGTGCCGCCCACTATGGTGACAATGGCCAGTAATGAAATTTGTTCTGGTACAAAACTATGTTGCACTGCATCAAGTATCGGGGGGGTTGCTGCATACACAATTAATAAAGTCAAACTTATTTTTACGATGCCTAAAATCTTGGTGAGGCGGTCTAACATTTTTCCAATCTCATCTACCCAAAAAATAACAATGGCAATCACACCACTTAAGATGGCCCCTTTTGCAAAGCTGATACCCGTTAATATATTGAGTGCAAGTCCACAACCTGCAATATTACCAATATTGAATGCGAAACCACCTAGCACTACCGATAGCGATAAAATGTATCCAAGGCCCGGTAATAATTGATTCGCAATTTCTTGGGCCCGCATTCCACTTAATGTAATGGCTCTCCAAATATTAATTTGAGCACCAAAATCAAGTAAGATAGAAACTAAAATTACAAATCCAAAACTAGTGAGTAGTTGTTCTGTATAAAAGGAAGTTTGAGTTAGAAAACCGGGTCCAATAGATGAATTGGCCATCAAAAAAGCGGCACCTAAACTTATTCCGGTGAATGATGGAACTGTCGCTTTTGAATTAGGGTTGTTTGATTTCAATCTTGTATTGTTGTAATGTATTGAATAGATTCTTTGCAATTTCAACCGCTGCTTCATGATCTCCATGAATACAAACGGTTTCTGCATTTACTGTAATCATGGTGCCATCATCTGCTTTAAGCTCTTGATCTAGCACCATGGACAATACTTGCTTTGCCGATTCAATTGGGTTTGTAATTAATGCATGGTCTAAATATCTAGGTGTTAACTGTCCATTTGCTTGATATGTCCTGTCTGCAAAAACTTCTTGCACAGACCTTAAACCGATTGCTCTTGCTTCTTTAATTGTATGACTTCCACTCAAGCCATATAACATAATGGAAGGATCAATTGCTTGTATTGTTTGTGCTACAATCTTACTTAATAAAGCATCTTTTGCACAATCATTGTATAAGGCCCCATGTAATTTAATATGATGGATCTTGCAGCCCATTTGGTTGGTGATTTTTTCAAATAAATATATTTGATCACTTATTAGTTCTGCGAGTTCAACTAAAGCAATAGGTTGAGTAAGTCTCCCAAAATTTTCTCTATCATTGTAGCTTGGATGCGCACCAATAGCCACATTGTTTTCTAAAGCTAATTCGATGGTTCTTTTAATGGTAGCATCATCCCCAGCGTGATACCCACATGCAATATTTGCACTACTAATATAGGGCATTAAGAAGGCATCATTTTGCATACCTTCTCCCATATCACAATTAATATCAATGGATAAACCAGGACTGTATTGATCGATAAAGTTGATGGGCTGTTTGAACATTGGTGATGCTTAACTTAAAATGGCTATGGTTATTTAATTGTGCAAGCCTAGGTAAATCTACCAAAATTATTTGACCCAAATTGGCATAACCTCCAATGGTTTGATGATCAGCCATTAAGACAATGATTTGACCATTGGGTAATAATTGTAATGTGCCCATTGTGACTGCACTTGAAACATATTGTTTTGGCTCAGTTAAATGGATAGGCGTCCCTTCCAATAAAAAACCCATTCGATTTGATTTTGCATCAATCGTAAATGACTGATGCATCAATACTTGAATGGAGGCAGGTGTTAAATCATTCCAGGCAGGTCCGGGAATAAATCTAATTTCATGTTCGTTAAATAGGGTCTTTTGAACTTGTTGTACTAAATCATGTTCAACTGAATTGGCTAACCCATCAGAGAGAGGCACAGGCTTTATAGAAAAATGATCCTCCTTTTTTAAAGTGGTTTGAAAACTAGTATAACTATTTAACCATTTTTTATTTTCATCCAGCTCACCTTTAAAAGCCATATAGGCAGAGCGACCTTCTAGTGGTTGTAGAAAACTAAGTTGGTCTTGAGGGTACACTTGAATAGGAGTATTAAGGGCAATGCTTTTTTCATTGATCACCGGCACAAAATTTGCACCACTAATACAAATAAGCATAGGCTCTTGAAATTCAAAAGTGGAAGCTGGGAAATGCAATTCAAAAACAGGATGATTCAACGCATTACCTAAAATGATATTTGCCAATTGAGCGGATAAAAAGTCCATGGGTCCCGATGGTTGAATGCCAAGATCTTGGAAACCAAATCTTCCTTGATCAACAATGCGATCGGACAAACCGTTTTTAATGATTTTGATAGACATCTTCTTGGGTGTTTAATTCATGAAACAATGCCAAGTCAATGGGATTAAATTTTACTTGATCTCCGGCTTTGAAAAGGGAGAGTTTTATTGTATCAAATATTTTTATAGGTGTACGCCCAATAATTTGCCAACCACCTGGAGAGTCTGTTGGATAGATGCCTGTTTGTTTTCCTGCAATGCCCACACTGCCTGCAACTACTGTTGCTCTTGGCTGTGGATGTCTTGGTAATTGTATTTTCTTAGGTACGTCACCCATATAGGCAAAGCCCGGTAAAAAACCGAGACAATACACGGTATAGATATGCGCTGTATGTTCTTGAATCAGCGCCTCAATATTACAGTTAGCAATTTTTGCAGCAGCTTCTAAATCAATCCCTAAACTTGGATCATAACAAACAGGTACTTCAATTAACCTGCTTGCGCTATTGGGTGCATTGTGATTTGAAGCTTCAGCAATAAAATTAGAGACTAACTGATTGACGTATAAATAGGGGTTGGAATCAAAATCAAGGATATCATACACCAAGGTTAAATTATCATAAGCTAAAATAATATCCTTGATCCCTTGTATTTTTTGTTCTTTTATAAATGCTGCAAGGGCAAGCAGATCCTGATCAATCCCCTCATTCAAGCCCTTACTTAATTTAATTAAGATGGCATGATCTCCTAGTAAATGAATATGAAATGGATTCCCCAAGCTTTGCATACCTAAACTTACCATTTTTTAGGGCATTTCATTGTATATTTAATCGTATTAAATAGTAGGTATGAAAAAAGGCACTTTTATTTTAGGTTTGTTGCTGTTTTTAATCTCAGAGGGTACAGCACAGTTTAGTCAAACAGTGACGACTGCGGATGGATTAAGCTTGCTCAAACGTATTGCAAAACCATTGTTATTGTCTGATCAATTCAATCAACAGACTTTAAGAGATACGGTATTCATTGAAGAGGATATGCAGTATCAAAAAATAGAAGGGTTTGGATATACTTTAACTGGTGGCAGTGCAACACTACTACATCAAATGAGTCAGGAAAAACGCCATACAATTTTAAATGAAATTTTTGGACAAGAATCAAATGCATTGAATGTGAATTTTCTTAGAATAAGTATTGGTGCTTCAGATTTAGATGCTACGGTATTTAGTTATGATGATTTAAAAGAAGGTGAAGTGGATCCAGATTTAACAAAGATGTCCATTGCGCCTGATCAAGCTTTTTTAATTCCAATATTAAAAGAGATCCAAGCTATTCAACCAAGTTTAAAATTAATGGGTTCTCCATGGAGCCCACCGGTTTGGATGAAAGACAACGGAAAATCGAAAGGGGGTCATTTGCTTACAAAATATTATGAATCCTATGCGCAATATTTTGTGAAGTACATTCAACTGATGCGTGCGGAGGGAATCACAATAAATGCAGTCACCATACAAAATGAACCAGAACATGGTGGCAATAATCCAAGTATGTTGATGACCGCTGCAGAGCAAACGGCATTTATAAAAAATCATTTAGGTCCTGCATTTAAAAAACAGGGTATCCAAACAGAGATAGTAATCTGGGATCACAACGCAGACAATCCAAATTATCCTATTCAAATTTTGAATGATTCAGTTGCAAGGTCTTTTGTGAGCGCTGCAGCATTTCATTTATACCTAGGACATGAATCTGCTTTGTCAAAAGTGCATCAAGCGCATCCTGATAAAAAGCTCTATTTCACAGAACAATGGACGGGTGCGAAGGGTAGTTTTGCAGGAGATTTTATGTGGCATATGGAACATATTGTCATTGGGACAATGGCCAATTGGAGCAGTTTGGTATTGGAATGGAATTTAGCCAATGATCCAACTTATGGTCCTCATACTCCGGGTGGATGTACTGAATGTTTGGGTGCTTTAACCATTGCTGGATCTGATTTAAAACGAAATGTGAGTTACTATATTATTGGACAGGTTGCTCCATATCTACCAGCAGGTTCTGTTCGAATTCAAACAAAGTCATCCAATGCGCAAATCAAATCCATTGGATTTAAAAGACCGGATGGGAAAAAAGTATTGGTTGCTTTGAATACGGGAAAGGAATGCGTCTATACAATTGATTTTAAACAGCAACAATACCAGTTTATTTTACCCGAAAAATCTGCTTCAACGATTGTTTGGTAATGCATCAAGATCATTTACCAACTTCCATATAAGCCATCTTTAAGTGCTTTTTGGTATTTCTTTTCATTGAAAGTATATAAATAGGCTGCTTTATGCGCCCCCCCTTTTTTGGTCTCTGTCAATCGGTTTAAAATACCAAAGCTGAGCAATTTACGTTGGAAATTTCGTCGATCTAATTTTTCATTTAAGATGGTTTCGTATAATTTCTGCAGCTCAGGCATCGTGAATTTTTTCGGCAACAAATTTTTACCAATAGGGAGATATGCAAGTTGAGTTCTTAGTGTTTCTAAAG
>JBMOFB010000080.1:0-5488 GCA_049314475.1 Sediminibacterium sp. | reverse complement strand
CAGTTTCAAGCATTGAATAAATATGCAAAGAATTTAAACGAGATGGCCAACAAAGGAAAATTAGATCCTGTGATTGGTCGCGATGACGAAATCAGAAGAACATTGCATATCCTGACTAGAAGGAGTAAGAACAATCCAATTTTAGTGGGTGAGCCAGGTGTGGGTAAAACAGCCATCGCTGAAGGTTTAGCCATGCGAATTGTGAATGGAGATGTACCTGAAAATTTAAAGTCAAAAATCATTTATGCTTTAGATATGGGGCTATTGATTGCTGGCGCAAAATACAAGGGTGAATTTGAAGAAAGATTAAAAGGGGTCATTAAAGAAGTCACTGGTAGTGATGGAGATATTATTTTATTCATTGACGAAATTCATACTTTAGTTGGAGCAGGTGGAGGTGATGGTGCCATGGACGCTGCTAATATTTTAAAACCAGCTTTAGCAAGGGGTGAGTTAAGGGCGATTGGAGCAACTACTTTAAATGAGTACCAAAAGTTTTTTGAAAAGGATAAAGCGTTGGAAAGAAGGTTCCAGAAAGTGATGATTGATGAGCCTTCCAAAGAAGATGCGATTTCTATTTTAAGAGGATTAAAGGAAAGGTACGAAACGCATCACCATGTGCGCATTAAGGACGAGGCGATTGTGGCTGCTGTAGAACTTTCTGCTAGGTATATTACGGATCGTTTTTTACCAGATAAGGCCATAGATTTAATTGATGAAAGTGCTGCCAAGCTTAGGTTAGAGATGAATTCCATGCCAGAAGACTTGGATACTTTACAACGTCAAATTAGACAATTAGAAATTGAAAGAGAAGCCATTAAGCGCGAGAACAATCCAGATCAATTAAAACAATTGAATGTAGAAATAAGTAATTTATTGGTGCAACAAGATACCCTCACTGCAAAATGGAAAGTAGAAAAAGAGTTGGTTGATAAAGTGCAGGATGCAAAAGGTAAAATGGAGCAATTAAAACAAGCTGCAGAAGTGGCTGAACGTAATGGAGATTATGGACAAGTAGCTGAGATTCGTTATGGAAAATTAAAAGAACAAGAAACCCTTTTATTAGAATGCACCAATCAGTTAAATGAATTAGGAGAAGAAGGCAAGCGTTTAATGAAAGAGGAAGTAGATGCGGATGATATCGCAGAAAATATTGCAAAAGCAACAGGCATACCCGTACATAAAATGATGCAATCTGAAAGAGAAAAATTATTGCATTTAGAAACGGCTTTGCATGAAAGAGTAATTGGTCAAGAAGAAGCTATCACAGCAGTATCAGATGCAATAAGAAGAAGTAGGGCTGGATTACAAGATCCTAAGAAGCCAATTGGTTCATTTATCTTTTTAGGTACAACTGGTGTGGGTAAAACAGAATTGGCAAAAGCATTGGCTAATTATTTGTTTGATGACGATAGTATGATGACTAGGATAGACATGAGTGAGTACCAAGAAAAGCATACCGTGTCAAGATTAGTGGGTGCCCCTCCAGGATATGTGGGCTATGAAGAGGGTGGACAGTTGACAGAATCGGTGCGTCGAAAGCCTTATAGCGTGGTGCTCTTGGATGAAATAGAGAAAGCGCATCCAGATGTTTGGAATATTTTATTGCAAGTATTGGATGATGGCCGATTGACCGATAATAAAGGAAGGGTGGTTAACTTTAAAAATACCATCATCATTATGACGAGTAATATTGGAAGCCATTTAATTCAGGATGCATTTGAAGATGTGACTGATCAAAATTTGGAAGAAAAAACAGCATTAGCAAAAACAGAAGTAATGGATTTGCTAAAGCAAACCATCCGTCCGGAATTCTTAAATAGGGTAGACGATATCATCATGTTCTCACCATTATTGAGAAAGCAAATGGCTTCGATTGTTCAAATTCAATTGAAGCAGTTAAAGTCCCTGGTGGCTGAAAACGGCATGCAAATTGAGTTTACAGATTACTTGGTTGAATACCTCTCAGAACAGGGGTTTGACATGCAATTTGGTGCTAGGCCATTAAAGCGCTTAATTCAGAAATTGGTTGTGAATGAATTGAGTAAGCAAATTTTAAGCGGTGCCATTGATAAGTCTAAAAAAGTATTAATTGATATTTTTGACGGGGTGGTTGTCTTTAGGAACGAAGGATAATTTAATACAGACTTCATGGTAGATTGATTGAAAGGTTTTGAAGTCTTGCAAGGTACTTGTATATTTGACGGATAGGCAAAGCAGCGCTATCCGTCAATTTTTTTTATGGCAAACACAAAGAAGGCAGCAGTTGGATTTATTTTTTTCACATTGGTGATTGATATTGTGGGACTCGGGATCATTATTCCGGTGATTCCACAATTGATAGAGGGCTTGCTGCATACCAATGATTTAAGTAAGGCTTCATTGTATGGTGGGTGGATGACTTTTTTATATGCGAGCATGCAATTTTTATTTGCACCATTTATTGGAAGTTTAAGTGACAAATATGGCAGAAGACCAGTGCTCTTAATTTCACTATTGGGTTTTGGTTTAGATTATTTATTCTTAGCATTTGCGCCTTCCATTCTTTGGTTATTTGTGGGTCGTACCATTGCTGGTATCACAGGGGCAAGTGTGACCACAGCATCAGCCTACATGGCAGATATCAGTGATGATTCAAATAGAGCACAAAATTTTGGTATGATTGGCGCTGCATTTGGAATTGGATTTATTATTGGTCCAATGCTTGGTGGATTTTTAGGAGAAGTGGGTCCAAGGCTTCCTTTTATCGTATCGGCCTGCTTGGCATTGGTAAATGTGGTGTATGGTTATTTTGTATTGCCTGAGTCTTTACCCATCGAAAATAGAAGGGCTTTTGATTGGAAAAGATCAAATCCTTTAGGCTCCTTAGTACATTTAAAAAAATATCCTGCAGTGTCTGGTTTAATTTTTTCTTTGGTCTTTGTGTATTTAGGTATTCATGCTGTTCAGAGTAATTGGAGTTTTGCCAATATAGAGAAATTTAAATGGACACCAAAGATGATTGGGTTTTCATTAGGTATGGTTGGACTCTTGGTGGGTTTAGTACAAGGTGTTTTAATTCGTTTTATCAATCCAAAATTAGGTAACGAAAAATCGGTGTATTTTGGAATTGCTTTATATGCATTTGGTTTAATCTTATTTGCATTTGCAAGTAGTTCATGGATGATGTTTGTTTTTTTAATCCCTTATTGTTTAGGTGGGATTTCTGGACCTGCATTACAATCATTGATTTCTGTTCATGTACCAAAAAATGAACAAGGCGAATTGCAGGGCTCATTAACAAGTCTAATGAGCGTTACCTCAATAGCAGGTCCCCTTATTATGACAAGTTTATTTGCCTATTTTACCAAACCCGGCAATCCTATTTATTTTCCAGGTGCCTCTTTTTTAATGGGGGCCATATTTATGATCATTAGTGCTGTGATTGCCTATACCGTTTTAAAGGGAGAAACTAAGTCAATTAAGGCTTAGAGTCCCTTACTGTTGTTATATTTGTGGCTCAATAAAGGCCAGATTATGTCTCCATTCATGCAACAGTTAGAAGCAACAGCAGGGTTTATTCAGTCAAAAATTAGTGCAAAAGCAAATACTGCAATTATATTAGGTAGCGGATTGGGTAATTTATCAAGTGTGATTGAAGCCGAATTTAGCATCCCTTATAATGAAATTCCAAATTTTCCGGTAAGTACCGTTGAAGGGCATAAAGGAAGATTGATTTTTGGTGTATTGAATGGTAAAAGGGTTTGGGTGATGGAAGGTCGTTTTCATTTTTATGAAGGGTATACTGCAGAACAAGTTGTTTTCCCCATTCGCGTGCTAAAATTACTTGGTGTAGAAAATTTATTATTATCCAATGCTGCTGGTGGTGTTAACCAGGCGTATCAAGTGGGAGATTTAATGATCATTAAAGACCATATCAGTTTCTTTACTATCAATCCTTTATTGGGCAAAAACGAGACAAGTTTAGGCACGCGTTTTCCAGATATGAGTGAGCCCTATGCCAATTCGTTTATCGAAAAAGCAAAACAAATAGCAGCTGAACATAGCATTCAAGTGCACGAAGGCGTTTATGTGGGGGTAACAGGTCCAACTTTTGAAACTCGAGCAGAATATCAATTGATTAAAATTTCGGGTGGAGATGTGGTGGGTATGAGTACTGTGCAAGAAAACATTGCAGCAGTGCATTGCGGCATGAAAGTGTTTGCAATGAGTGTGGTAACTGATTTAGGCATTAGAGAGGATAACAATGTCATAACACACGAGGAGGTCTTGGCGGCAGCAAATGCGGCTGAACCATTATTGACGCTAATATTCAGTGCATTGGTAAAGGAAATAGCGGATTAAGGCAATCATTTTACAATAGCACTATTCTAAAATTATGTATGAGTACTAAGCGGAAATTATTGATATGTTGTATTGCAGTTGGCCTATTCATAGGACAGTTGAATGCACAGAATATGCGCTTTAATTCATTTGGTGGTGGAGGCGGCGGTGCAACTGACTCTTTACAAAAAAGAGAAAAATCAGAGGACTCAATTACCATGTTTTATCGATTGTATAATAGCTTGACTATTCAACAAATGGATACGGCTATAACCGATTTCTATTCAAAATTTATCTTACCATACACCAATTATCATTTAGGAAATTTAGGCAATGCAAGCAAATCCTATTTTTTTAATCCACTACAGAGAGGTGGATGGGATGCCGGTTTTAGGGCGTATGAAGTGTACAATTATACCTTGGAACAAACGCCGTTTTATCAAACAACAAAACCATACACCGAATTGGGTTATTTATTAGGAGGTAAAGGAGAGCAGTTAATTGAAATTTTACATACACAAAATAAAACAAAGCAGTTTAATTATTCTTTTGCTTATCGTTTTAGCAATGCACCAGGTAATTTAAAAAATCAACATGCGAATTTGAACAATTTGCGTATGACTGCTAATTATCAATCAAAACGAAAGCGATATGCGTCTTATTGGGTGATGCTATCCAATAAATCTGCTTCATCCGAAAATGGTGGCTTAGTCAATAGTAACTTGATAGATAGTCTTTCATTGAACAATCCATATGAGCTAGAAACTAGATTGGGCATTAGTGGTGTATCATTTAGAAATCCGTTTAATACCAATATCGCAACAGGATCAACCTATAAGGAACAAAGTTTTGTATGGAAGCAAACTTATGATGTAGGACAAAAAGACTCTGTCGTAAAAGATACCATCACGACTTATTTATTTTATCCTAGACTTAGATTCCAGAATGAAATAAAATATCTAACCAATCAATTCATTTTTGCTGACGCAAATCCAGCAGCACTTAAATACGAACAATATTTTAATTATACCTTGCCAGTTGGCAGTACCATGTTGTTTAAGGATCAATGGAAAAGATTCATCAATGAATTTAGCTTAGTATCTTTTCCGGAGAAAACCAATCCCAATCAATTCCTTCAAGTTGGACTTGGTTATCAATCATTGAA
>JBMOFB010000079.1:0-5591 GCA_049314475.1 Sediminibacterium sp. | reverse complement strand
AACTTAGTTTATCATTGGGTTTCCAATTAAATGTTCTATTTGTAATTAAACTAGGGGATAGGGCAATATTGGTATTTTTATGTTGGATAGCTACTTGCGTAAATTGATCGTAATCGTCTATATATTCTGTAAATGCTTCTATCTTGTTTTGACTGAATGTGATACTATAACTTGTATTGTATTTTTTATTAAATGCATATTTTACTTGTATTTCTAAACCTGCTCTATAACTTTTTGGAACATTGGTTCTAGTATAAGCGCCCACATCATTTATCTTTCCAGTCAATACCAATTGGTCTTTATAATTCATGTAGTAAACGTTCGCATTAATTGCATATTTAGGCCTTTTAAATTCAAGCCCAGTTTCTAAGTCTACTAATTGCTCTCTTCTTGGTTGCTCGGTAGCGCTTGCTTCAAAATCGTCTCTATTGGGTTCTTTGTTCGCAACTGCAATGCTTGTATAATAAAATATGTTTTTTGATTGATAAGTCAATCCCATTTTAGGATTAAAAAAGTTAAATTTCCTTTCAATTTCCAAGTCGGTGTTTTTTGTAAATCCATTCATTTGATGATTCACAAATCTGTATTGTAAGTCAATAAAACTTTTAAATCGCTTTGTTAATTTCCTTTCCCATTTAACATAGCTGTTCATTTCCCTCTTGATAGCATCATTATCATAATACCTATAATCTGCTGGAGCAAATCTTAGATCTAAATAGGGTAAAGTGCCAAAATGTAATCCATTATAAACACTCCAGCCTCCACCGATGGTTAAATCATTTAAACTATCAACATAAGAAAGTGCAGCAATCTGTCCATAAAAGTTATTATCTAACCATCTTCTTCTCACTAAGTCAGCAGGTACATTGGTTTTACCTGTCACATCGATATTGTATTCCAAAAAATCCACCCCTGCTTTATACTCTTCGTAATATCCTTTTCCAGTGGTTAAATAAAATGCAGTATTCCATTTCCATTGACTATTGATATTCTTATTGTAAAATAATTGATAATGCGTTTGCGTATAATTATCTGTTTGATTGTCGTAGGGCTCGCCTGCTTTTTCTGTACCTGCTGGGTTATAAGTTCTGTTAGTCTTTATTAATTCCTCCGGTACACCATACCAAGCCTGGTAAGTCTTTTCTTTACCACTAAAAACATTTAACCTCAATGAAGATTTTTCTCCCCAATAAGTAGTACTCAGAAAAAAGCTTTTTAAATCGCTATTGGCTCTATCAATAAATCCATCACTTCTGATTGAACTGACTCTTCCATCGATGGTGAATTTGTTATCAATCAACCCTGATCCAAACACAAGGTTATTTTTAAAGCTATTGAAAGAACCAGCCGTATTTTGTAAAGACAAATAGGATGTCGGATTGTATTCATTGGTCATTAAATTCACACTAGCGCCAAATGCACCAGCACCATTGGTTGAAGTACCAACACCGCGCTGAATTTGTATACTATTCACACTAGACCCAAAGTCTGGTATATTCACAAAAAAGGTTCCCATACTCTCTGCATCATTGTATGGAATACCATTTAAAGTAAAGTTGATTCTTGTAGCATCCGTGCCTCTGATTCGGATTCCAGTGTAGCCAACACCAATCCCTGCATCTGCATGCACCACTACCGATGGGGTATTTTCAAGTAAGAAGGGGAGGTCTTGGCCAACATTATTCAAAGCAATTTGTGCTTTGCTGATATTGGTTTTGGCAAAGGGGGCCTGCTCGCTCAAACGGATGGATCTAATCTCCAATGGGGGTAAACTTCTAATACTGTCGGTATACTTATTGCTACCATCCTTTTTTACAATAGCCTTTGCAGGCTGTTGTGCCATCATAGGAATAAAAAATAAAAAGGAGGCCAATGTGCCCAATAACTTGTTCATAGCTAATTGTTAGTTTAATAATAACGGGAACAGGATATAGCTATGAGAAGAGGCGCAGAAATTGCGGTGACCTTCCCTTCGCAGGCATTACCCTGTTCAGGTTCAACGGGTTTTATCTCAGCTTTTTAAAGCACCCCGAGGACGTTGCAAAATTAAGAGGCTTTTTTTACATGAACAACTGTAACTTTATTCTAAGTCTTTCGTTTTACGATAAATAACCCTTCAAATGAAAAAAATAGCTTTATTTGCCTGCCTTTTTATTGCATTTACCCTGCAAGCTCAAACTAAAATGGGTGTAATTTATGATGAAAATGTACAGGTAAGAAAACTGCCTAGTTTCACATCCATTCGTGTATCCGATGCCATAGAGTTATTCATAAGTCAGTCTAATAAAACAGAAGTTGCAGTAAGTGCAAAATCTGATGAGTACAGAAATAAAATCATCACAGAAGTAGAAGGAGGCACACTCATTATTAGAATGGCCAATAATTATGGTAAGTGGTGGAAATGGGGGAATGAAGACAATAGAATCAAAGCCTATGTGAGTGTAAATGAATTGTATGCCATAACAGCCTCTGGAGCAACCAATACTAAAATTGTGAATGGCTTAACTGCAGAAAAATTAAAAATCAATCTTTCAGGCGCGAGTGATTTTAAAGGGGATATCAAAGCAGGCACTTTAATGACAGAATTGTCTGGTGCATCCAATTTTAAAGGAACAGTTCAAGCTGGTGCATTTTCAGTAAGAGGTTCTGGCGCATGTGATATAGAAGTTGCTGGATCAGGGGATGATTTGATAGTGGATGTATCTGGGGCTTCTAGCGTGAAAATGTATGACTATTTAGTGAAAGGCGCTTCATTAGATGCTTCAGGTGCAAGTAGTATTAAAGTAAATGTATCAGGTATGCTTAAAGTCAATGCCATTGGTGCAAGTAGTATAGACTATAAAGGTGCCGCATCTATCAAAGACATGAAAAGTTCTGGGGCTTCAAGTGTAAGGCATAGGAATTAATATAATGCTTCAATTATACTCGAGATTCTATTAGATGTTTTATTCATTGACCCAATGATCATCTGCTTTCTTTAAAATAGATAAAATATTATTCAATTATTATTTTTTGATCTTCATATTGTCTTTTCACATCTTCATAAAATATGGAGTATGCAACATAGCTATATGGAATAAGCCATAATAAACCAATGAATAAAGTAAATATGGATAAAACCCCTAATCCTAAAAATCTTAAACTTAAATAAAACAATCTTTTTCTATGACCATACATTATTTTCTTACTTTTTAAAATAGCCTTACTTACAGTAATTTCTTTATCATCCAATAAAATAAAATATACTAAAGCATAATTTAGAGCAGCAATAATTCCTGGGATAATCAATAATAATAAACGCAAAAGTATATATAGACTAGATAATAAATAGGTTATAAATGCTCTTTTAAAATCTTTAAACCCATCAAACATCGTTTCGTATGCTGGGTTCTCTCTTCTAGCTATCGAAAGGTGATATTTATAAAGTCCTAGGAGAAAAGGGCCTGTTATTATTAAGCTAATTACTGTTTGAATTAGATCTCTAGCAATGGTATCTAAAAAATTCAATTCGTATTTTTTAACAAACGCAATTAAAATAACAATTATTATATAGGTTAAATTAACTAAAATAGACTTTCCCCATTTATTATTAAGCGCTAGTTCTGCTTCTTTTAAAATTTCTTTATTTGTTTTTACCATTATTTGTTTTTCTATTTTATTAAAAATTATGAATTATAAATTTTACCAATTCCTATATTTATTAAAAGTAGGCTGAAATATGATATAAAATAATGTTTATAAAATTTCTTAAAATAGTTTAATAAGGTTCAAGAAGTCCAAGCTATTAATAGATTTTTTAGACTTAAGAAAATTTTCGAAGGACTGCATGCGAGCATATTTTTCAATAATGAATTATCGAAATTTTTCTAAGTACTTATTGATTAAAATAGTTTAACATTTTTTATATTTATAAGTAATATTTTAGTGCTCTAATGCAGCTACTAAATATGAAAAAATTATAAATTAAGTATTCAATGAAATTTCCTTTAATAATATTAGTGGGCGTCATTTTTACTCTACCAACCTATGCTCAATCAAATTTAATTAGTTTACAAACAGAATATAATTCAGAAGGGGATGCATCCATCTATTCTACTAGTCAGGCATCAGTTAATTATACTGTAAAGATTAATTTCAAAATTCTGTTTGGATATACATCTAATGTTTCAAATCCACATATCACAACAGTTAGTGTAGGTAGAAATCAAATCACAAAACTAATTCGTGATAAAAATGCAAGTGCTCCGATATCACAGTATGGTTATACTTATTATGCAGGTGTAGCATTTCGAAAACCTCCAGATAGCTATATTCATTATGTTCTACCAATTACCCCTGGTAAAACAACAAAAGTGACAAAAGTGGAGTCTATCAGTGATTTATTAGGTCAAAAATCAGAGAATCAATTTTATGCACAAGGTTTTACCTATAATCTAGGAGATACCATATGTGCAACTAGGGCAGGGAATGTTTACAATATCAATGATCAACTAAAGCAAGGAGAGGGCAAGGATACGATTTTCACAGATAGTCGTAATAAAATACATATTCAGCATAAAGATGGGACTTTGGGTTATTATTCAATTCTTTCTCCTATTAAATCCTTGGTTCAAAATGGTGATTTTGTCATTCCAGGACAACCAATTGCTATATTTAATCAAGCCTCTAATAAATACACCATGTTATTTTCGGTTTATTATTTAGATGAAGAAAAGATCAGAACTGATATACCTAAAGATGTTTACAATGCTTTACCAATTTCTTATTATCTAAATGAAAATGCACTTTCAACCAAGTTGGTTGAGAATCAGAAATATGATTCTAAAATTGCGCCTGCAATTATTTCAGAGGAATTGAACAAAAGAGAGAAGAAGAAATATGGATTTTTGAACTAGTTGACATTATATAAATGATCCCCTCAAAACCCCATATTTCGCCTTTCTGCGCTAGTTTCAATTTAGCCTGAATAAACTTGTTTTACTGGTAATATTGGCGTAACTTTGCCGTCCAAACATCGCGAGGTAGAGCAGCGGTAGCTCGTCGGGCTCATAACGATTTTATTTAATATGTTTTTCTCTTTTAAGATATTGATAATGAACCACTTGGATAATCACCAAGTGGTTTTTTTATGTTTGCGCTAGATTTCTGCGCTAGATTTTTAACCAAATATCCTTACATCTAATGCTGCTTTTTCAACAGCAGATAGGATGGTTGGGTCTAGGTAATGGTCGTCCAATACTTTTTGACTTGCGTTTGACGTAATCTTGCCTGTGTCTTTACCTAATACCTGATTAGTCCAAGAGATATAGGTCTTTTTCCCTTTTATACAAAGAGGGAACTAACAAAACGCTAAAAATCAATTCATTTCCATTTTACCCCTTGCCGGTAGTGCCAAAAGGCGTAGCATAGCAGAAAAAAGGAACTATGACTACAAAAATCAAATCCGCTGAACATTTAGAAGAAATTGAGTTAAACAAACTCTTGAAGTACTTACATCAAAACAAATTATGGGTCTATTACCTTTTTGTTATGTTTGTTTATTAGTGGTGGGGGTTTAAATGCTGTAAATCAGCTTGTTAAATCAATAACAG
>JBMOFB010000078.1:0-5683 GCA_049314475.1 Sediminibacterium sp. | reverse complement strand
GAGCGTGAGAGAGGTATCACTATCTTAAGTAAGAACGCTTCTGTAACCTATAAAGGCGTTAAAATTAACGTAATCGACACCCCAGGTCACTCTGACTTTGGTGGTGAAGTGGAGCGTGTTTTGAAAATGGCTGACGGTGTTTGTTTGTTGGTAGATGCTTTTGAAGGACCCATGCCACAAACTCGTTTCGTATTACAAAAAGCATTGCAGTTGAATTTAAAACCAATTGTAATCATCAATAAAGTAGATAAAGAAAACTGTCGTCCCGACGAAGTGCATGATGCAGTATTTGAATTGTTCTTCAACTTAGATGCAACCGAGGAGCAATTGAACTTCCCTACTTTTTATGGTAGTGGAAAAAATGGTTGGTTCAATGAATCATTGACGCAATGTGAAGATATCACACCTTTAATGGATGGTATCTTAAAGTATGTTCCAGGACCGGATGTGAAGGAAGGACATACACAAATGCAAATCACGTCTTTAGATTATTCTACTTTCTTAGGTCGTATTGCGATTGGAAAAGTAGAAAGAGGTACCATCAAAGAAAACCAAAATATTGTTTTGGTGCAAGCAGATGGTAGCATCAAAAAAAATAAGGTAAAAGAATTATACGTATTTGAAGGAATGGGTAAGCGTAAAGTAACAGAAGTTGTTTCTGGTGACTTATGTGCTGTGGTTGGTTTAGAAGAATTCAACATTGGTGATACCATTGCTGATCCAGAAAATCCTGAAGCATTACCGGTAATCAGTGTAGATGAACCTACAATGAGTATGACCTTTAGTATTAACAACTCACCTTTCTTTGGTAAGGAAGGAAAGTTTGTTACTTCTCGACATATCCGTGATCGTTTGATGAAAGAAACTGAAAAGAATTTAGCATTACGTGTAGAAGAAACTGATAGTGCGGATAGCTTCTTGGTGTATGGTCGTGGTATCTTGCACTTAGGTGTACTAGTAGAGACAATGCGTCGTGAAGGTTATGAATTAACTGTAGGTAATCCTCAAGTATTGGTAAAAGAAATTGATGGAAAGAAACATGAGCCATTTGAAATATTGGTGGTAGATGTACCTGCCGATTTTAGCGGTAAGGTAATCGACTTAGTCACTCAAAAGAAAGGGGAGATGTTGATCATGGAATCGAAGGGTACTATGCAACACTTAGAATTTGATATTCCTTCTAGAGGTTTGATTGGACTTCGTTCTCAAATGTTGACACAAACTGCTGGTGAAGCTGTCATGGCACACCGTTTCAATGAATACAAGCCTTGGAAAGGACCAATTCCTGGAAGAAGCAATGGGGTGTTGATTGCAAAAACAGGCGGTTTAACAACAGCTTACTCTATTGATAAATTACAAGATAGAGGTCGTTTCTTTATCGAGCCAGGAGAGGAAGTGTATGCTGGTCAAGTATTGGCTGAACACATTAAGCCAGGTGATTTGAATATCAATGCGGTGGAGATGAAAAAATTAACCAACCACCGTGCGAGTGGTAGTGATGATAGCGTTCGTATTACACCAAAAGTACAATACACTTTAGAAGAGTGTATGGAGTACATTCAATTTGATGAGTGTATCGAGGTGACTCCAAAGTCGGTTCGTATGCGTAAGTCTTTATTGGATGAGAATGAAAGAAGTAAAGCAACAAAACAAGCTGCTCAATAAGCCATTCGCTTAAAGTATAAAAAAAGAGTCTCAATGAAAATTGAGACTCTTTTTTTATACAATCATTTTATCTTAAAAATTAAATTCGGTCACTTAAAATAGATCGAATAAAAATTTAGTGTTTATGCGTTAACTGGTTTATTGAGTGTGGCCCATAATAAGTCCTTTAGTTCCATCAAGTTTTTTGAAATTGCAGAAGAGATAAAAATATGAGGAATATTTTCTGGTAATTCTTTTTCAATCGCGTCCATTAATTCTTGGTCTAATAAATCTGTTTTACTAATTGCAATGATGAAATCCTTTTGTAATAGTTCAGGGTTGAATTCATTCAATTCGTTCTTTAAAATTTCGAATTCTTTTTTGTGGTCATTAGAGTCTGCAGGTATTAAAAAAAGCAATACCGCATTTCGTTCGATATGTCTTAAGAATCGGTGCCCCAAACCTTTTCCTTCGGCAGCGCCTTCGATGATTCCCGGTAAATCTGCAATACAGAATGACAGGTTGTTTCTGTATTCAACCATACCTAACTGAGGGGTTAAGGTTGTAAAAGCATAGTTTGCAATTTTTGGCTTCGCTGCGGTAATGGCCGATAAGAGTGTGGATTTACCTGCATTTGGAAAACCAACCAAGCCAACATCTGCAAGTACTTTTAATTCAATTTGTTTCCATCCTTCTATCCCATCTTCTCCAGGTTGTGCGTATTCAGGCACTTGTTGTGTAGGGGTGGCAAAATTACAATTACCCAATCCACCTCGACCTCCTTTCATCCAAACAATTTCTTGTCCATCATGTAAAATCTCTGCTTCAATTTCGCCAGTTGCCTCGTCTCTTGCAATGGTCCCTAGTGGCACTTCAATAATAATATCCTCACCATCTTTACCGGTACATTTATTTTTAGAGCCATTCTCTCCATCCTTAGCCAAAACATTTTTATGATAACGTAAATGCAATAAGGTCCACAGTTGGGAATTGCCCCTAAGAATCACATGGCCACCTCTTCCTCCATCACCACCATCTGGTCCTCCTTTAGCGGTTAATTTATTTCTTAAAAAATGTCTGCAACCAGCTCCGCCATGACCACTATGGGCAAAAATGCGGATGTAATCGATAAAATTATTTCTTTCTGACACTTGTATGTATTATAAGCTACAAAGTTACTACAATCAAGTGGTAAAATAATTTAACTATTTGCCTTTAAGCCATCAATTAAAATAGCAACCATGTTTTGTTCAAGTTCTTCTGCGCTAATTTTTTTGGTTGAACGGTGCCAGCTTTCGATGCCACTTACTGCGTGTAAAAAAATAAGAACAACGGTAGGTGCATCAATTGGCTTGATTTCCTTATTCCTAATCCCTTCCTCAATAATAGCAGCCAATCTTTTACGATATACTCTTCGTTGATTTTGATAATTGGATAAGTAGGGATCAGAAAGGTGTTTCCATTCTCTATCACTTACATATACTTCCTCATACTGATGAATCATCTCTACGATATGGAATCGCAGGATTTTTTCCATTTTTTTTAATGAACTAATTTCTTCTGATTCTATTTCATCAATTTTTAAAACAAAACGATTGGCTACATTAAACACCAATTCATGCAATAACTCACTTTTTGATTTGATATGATTGTATAAACTTGCAGCCTCCACGCCAACAGCTTCAGCTAAATCGCGCATACTTGCGGCTTTATACCCCTTTTCCCTAAAAAGAGTAGCTGCTTTACGCACAATTACGTCCTTTCTGGATCCGTTTTTTTCTGTTTTGATTCTAGCCATAAGTTTATTTTGAGCGTGTATAGGTGCAAAATTATTAAATAAAAACCAAGTTTTTGGTTAATTTTTGATTAATTCACTCATTTTTGTTAGTTTTTTGGCAATCAACCACTTGTGTCCCTAGAAGTTCTTCAATTTAGAAAGCTTTGGGAAGGATGTCTTAAAAATCGTAGTTTCGCAACTGAAAATAAATCAATACACATGTCTTTAGTAGTCGTTGGATCTATGGCTTTTGATGCCATTGAAACCCCTTTTGGGAAAAGTGATAAAATCATTGGTGGCGCAGCAACCTATATTGCTTGGTGTGCATCAAATTTCACCCCAGTAAAGCAAATTTCTGTTGTTGGGGGAGATTTTCCGCAAGCACAATTAGATGCCTTGACTGCAAGAGGTGTCATCTTAGAAGGTGTGCAAATTAAAAAAGACGAGAAGACTTTTTTCTGGAGCGGTAAATATCATTTGGATATGAATACGCGTGATACTTTGGAAACACAATTAAACGTTCTGGAAAATTTCCAACCAGTGGTACCAGAAAGCTATCAGGATTGTGAAATTCTAATGTTGGGAAATTTAGTACCTGCTGTACAAAGCAGTGTCATCAAACAAATGCGAAATAGACCAAAATTAATCGTAATGGATACGATGAATTTTTGGATGGAAATTATGATGGATGACTTGAAGCATACTATTAGTTTAGTTGATGTTTTAATGGTAAACGATAGTGAAGCACGTCAATTGAGCGGTGAGTATAGCTTGGTAAAAGCTGCAAAAAAAATCATGCAGATGGGTCCAAAATATGTGATCATCAAAAAAGGTGAACACGGTGCTTTATTATTTCATGAAAACCAAGTTTTCTTTGCGCCTGCATTACCATTAGAGGAAGTATTTGATCCAACTGGCGCTGGTGATACCTTTGCAGGCGGCTTTGTAGCACATTTAGCAAAAACAAAAGACATTTCATTTGAGAATATGAAGACTGCAATTATTTTAGGAAGTGCGATGGCAAGTTTTTGTGTAGAGAAGTTTGGTACAGAGCGTTTGACTGAAATCAATGCAGAAGATATTAAAGCACGTGTGGCATCCTTTGTTCAGCTAGTGAACTTTGATATTGAGTTGGTTTAACATCGAACTTTATTGATTAATAATATGAAACTTGCAGTCGTTGGTGCCACAGGTTTAGTAGGTACTAAGTTATTAGAAGTACTTGCAGAGCGCAATTTCCCTGTGACTGAATTAGTGCCAGTAGCATCTCCACGTTCTGTAGGGAAGGAAGTCATCTTTAAGGGTAAGGGCTATCAGGTTGTGTCTATGGAAGATGCTATTGCAGCAAAACCTACTATAGCAATTTTTTCTGCAGGCGGAACGACCTCTTTGGACTGGGCGCCCAAATTTGCAGCTGCTGGTATTCGTGTCATTGATAATTCTTCGGCATGGAGAATGGACCCAACAAAAAAATTAGTGGTGCCCGAGGTGAACGCTTCCGTATTAACGAAAGAGGATTTTATCATTGCGAATCCTAATTGCTCGACCATACAAATGGTGGTTGCATTGCATCCATTGCATCAAAAATACAAGATTAAAAGAGTTGTAGTGAGTACCTATCAAAGTGTCACTGGAACAGGCATGCAGGCGGTAGACCAATTATTCAGCGAGCGTAAAGGCGAAAAAGTTCATGCCGATCAAATGGCGTATAAATATCCTATCGATTTAAATGTAATTCCTCAGATTGATGTATTCTTAGAGAATGGATACACAAAAGAAGAAATGAAAATGGTCAATGAGACTTGCAAAATTATGCAGGACGATACGATTAAAGTCACTGCCACCACAGTGCGTATTCCAGTAGTTGGTGGACATAGTGAAAGTGTGAATGTAGAATTTGAAAACGAATTTGATTTAAATGAATTGACTGCTTTATTGGCTCAAGCACCTGGCGTGGTGGTGCAACAAGACGATGCTGCAGAATTTTATCCAATGCCACTATGGGCGCACGAAAAAGACGATGTCTTTGTAGGTCGTTTACGTAGAGATGAAACGCAACTAAAAACTTTAAACATGTGGATTGTGAGTGATAACCTTCGCAAAGGTGCTGCTACCAATGCAGTTCAAATTGCAGAATATTTGGCGGCAAAGGGCATTATTTAAAAAGTTATAAGCGTTCTTAATAAATAGTAATCAAGAAATTCAATTTTGAGCAAAGCGATATAGCACGAATAGTTAGGATTTCGAATTGCTATTGATTAA
>JBMOFB010000077.1:0-6175 GCA_049314475.1 Sediminibacterium sp. | reverse complement strand
CATTTAGCATTTTTTAAGGCCGGCATTAGCAAATAATTGCTACATTAGAGGTCTAAATTACTGCTATGCGCATTGTACCATTTTTAGTGACAGCGACTGTAACAGCTGGACTTGTCTTTACATTGAATATCCAATTAAAGTTAGGTGGCACAAAAGCACCAAGATTGGGTTATTTTTTATCCCCACAACATGGATTTTGGAAGAACGCAGAAAAAGTCAATACCAATTTTGATGCATCTATCCTTGCGAACGATTTGAAAGGAGATGTGGATGTATATATGGATGACCGATTAGTGCCACATATTTATGCAGACAATGATGAAGATGCTTATTATGTGCAAGGTTACTTACATGCAAAATACAGATTATGGCAGATGGATTTTCAAACAAGAGTTGCTGCAGGAAGATTGAGCGAAATAGCAGGCGCAGATAAATTATCTATAGATCGTTTTTTTAGAAGATTAGGTATGGTCTACGGAGCAGAACAAACCGAAGCCTATATCAATGAAAATAATCCTGTGATGAAAGCGACTGTGGATGCTTATACTGCTGGTGTGAATGCGTATTTAAAACAATTAGCACCAGAAGATCTTCCATTTGAATATAAGTTGATGAATTTTGAGCCAGAAAGCTGGACCCCAAAAAAGACCTACTTGTTCTTAATGTTCATGTCTTATGATTTAACAGGCAGAGCGGCAAGTGCAGACTTGCAATTAACCAATACTAGAGATTATTTAGGAAATTTAGGAAATGATTTATTTGATCAATTGTATACCAATCAACAAGATTCTTTGGATCCAATTATTCCAATAGGAACTATTTATGCAGAACCAAGTATTGTTCCAGTATCTCCTTTACCAGCAGATTTGGTCTCTTTGAAAAAAGTAACAAATGTCGATATTGCCAAAGTGGTGGAAACACCAGAGGCGCCAGATCCTAATAATGGAAGTAATAACTGGGCAGTTGGTGGAACCATGACTAAGTCTGGTAGACCCATTTTAGCGAGTGATCCACACTTGGGTTTGAATTTACCATCACTTTGGTACGAAGTTCAAATCACCACACCAACACATAGTACTTATGGTGCAAGCTTTCCAGGTTCTCCTGCAGTGATCATAGGATTCAATGATAGCTTAGCTTGGGGAGTAACCAATGCTGGGCGTGATGTGTTGGACTATTATGAATTGAAATTTAAGGATACCACACAAAATGAATATTGGTTCAATGGCGCTTGGAAGTCGGTGACTAAAAGAGTAGAAGTAATTAAAGTAAAAGACAGTGCAGATGTGATTGAAAATATTGCTATGAGTCATTATGGCCCAGTCATGTTTGACGCCTTTTATCAAAATCCACAATCCAAAGGCAGAACTTTAGCAGTCAAATGGACGGCACTCAATGCTTCCACTGGAGTTGAAACTTTTTATCAATTAAATCGTGCAAAAAATATGGATGATTATTTTAAAGCGATTCAATTATGGAAATGCCCTGGACAAAATTTTGTAGTCGCAACTAAATCAGGTGATATTGCGATTAAACAACAAGGTGCTTTTGTGGCAAGATGGGATAGTCAAGGTGATTTTATTATGCCAGGTGGAGATAGCAGTTATGATTGGCAGGGGATGATTCCTTTCCAAGAAAATCCAATGATTTTGAATCCTGCTCGTGGATTTGTAAGTAGTGCCAATCAAAAACCTACTGCCTTTGGCTATCCTTATTATTTAGGGACTGCAAGTTCTTTCCCATTATATAGAGGAATCAGCGTGAATAAACAATTGACTGGTAGAACACAATTGACTGCGCAAGATATGCAAGCACTACAAACCAATAACTACAATGTATTTGCAGAGCAAGCAAGACCTGCTTTAATGAAGTTTGTAGAGATGAATGCATTAAGTAAAGAAGCGCAGAGAATGGTTGGGACAATGAATCAGTGGAATTTATACAATGATCCTTCAGAAAAAGGCAGCACCATTTTTAAATTGATTTGGGATAGTGTGGAGCAAGCAGTTTGGGGAGATGAGTTAGCAGGTTCATTGATTCCATTGACTGAGCCTGAATCATTTGTTTTATTAGAGCAAATGAATCGTGATTCTAACTTTAGCGTTGCAGATGATATTAGAACAAAAGACAAAGTAGAAACTTTGAAAGATCAAGTGCGATTGGGCATTGAAAAAGCGACTGTAAAATGCCTTGCATTAGAAAAAGAAAATAAATTAAGCTGGGAAGCATTTAAAGCAACAAGAGTGTTGCACCTTACAAAAATACCTGCATTGAGTAGATTGAACTTGTCTATTGGTGGTGGAGAGCATATCATTAATGCGACTAGAGAAAATAATGGTCCAAGTTGGAGAATGGTGGTGCACTTGACAGATGAAATTGAAGCCTATGGTTTGTACCCAGGAGGACAGAGTGGGAACCCGGGTAGTCCTTACTATGATAGCTTTATTAATTATTGGGTAGCAGGTAAATACTATAGACTACTATTCTTACCTAAAGAAAAATTAAAAGCGCATGAGCGTACAAAATGGCATATTCAATTTAAAAAAGCAGTTGCTTAATTTATTTTATAATTTATTGATCAACTTAAAAACATTTTTATGAAATTTATTCTTTCAATAGTATTAGTAGCATTAGTGACCTATGCAGTTGGCATATACGGTAGCTTGCCTTGGTGGAGTTTTGTGGCAACCAATTTAATCATTGCCATTGCATTGCCCATTAAACCATTACAATCTTTCATTGCTGGTGCACTTGGTGTTGGTGCTTTATGGGCTGGTCTAGCACTTGGCATTGACTTAGCAAATAACCATATCCTATCCACCAAAGTCGCACAGATTCTGCCTTTAGGTGGTTCATACATTGCATTAATCATTGTTACAGCATTTGTAGGGGCATTGTTAGGAGGGCTTGCATCCTTAACGGGATCATTTGTTAGAAAACCTGAATAAGTCTACCTTTGGGGTCAATTTGCTTAACCTGTAATTGAGCTTAAATTAAATCCATATGGCACAACTGCACAACCGTGTTTCAAACAAGGAGTTGAAACAAAAACTCTACGAAGAAACTTTTGAGCGAACCACGATTAGTTTTTACCAATATTTTCCCATTCCAGATCCTGCTAAATTCAGAGACGAAATGTACCAAGCATTGAATGCAATGCAGGTATTTGGACGAATCTACATTGCAACAGAAGGGATCAATGCACAAATCAGTGTGCCCACTCATCTATTTGAAACATTTAAATCTTATCTCTTTTCAATTCAACCACTCAATGGCATTCGATTAAACAGGGCAGTGAATGACAATGGAAAAAGTTTTTGGGTATTGAAAATTAAAGTCAGGGATAAGGTGGTGGCCGATGGCATCGAGGATGCTTATTTTAGTATGGAAAATAAAGGGAAATATGTGAATGCAGCACAGATGAATGAATTGATTGCATCACCTGATACCATTGTGATTGATATGCGCAATCATTATGAATATGAAGTAGGGCATTTTGACAATGCCATTGAAATTCCATCGGATACTTTTAGAGATCAATTGCCGATGGCAGCTAAAATGATGCAGCCTCATAAGGATAAAAATATCATCATGTATTGCACTGGTGGGATACGTTGCGAGAAAGCAAGTGCCTATATGTTACACGAAGGTTTCAAAAATGTATATCATTTAGAAGGTGGTGTCATTCATTATGCCAATGAAATAAAAGCGGCAGGATTAGAAAGTAAATTCAAAGGAAAAAATTTCGTCTTTGATGATCGCTTAGGGGAGCAAATCACCGATGATATTATTGCAAGCTGTCATCAGTGTGGTCAACCTGCAGATACGCATACCAATTGTAAGAACGATGCTTGTCATTTACTTTTTATTCAATGCGATGCATGTGCAAAATCATTTGATGGTTGTTGTACCACTGCATGCAAAGAAGTCTATCATTTGCCGCTAGAGGCACAAGAGGCATTGAGAAAAGGAGTAAAAAAAGGGTTGCAGGTTTTTAACAAAGCCAAAGAAAGATTAAGACCAAGACTCGGGATTGATATTGAAGTCAAATAAATTAATTAATGAATAAAAGAATGAATGAATGAAAAATCCCGACCAAGGCCGGGATTTTCATTTATTTAATTCCTAGACTATTCAATGTATTTCCAATCAATTGATAAGTCTCTGTTTCGGTTTTTGATTCAGGTTTAAATGCTTCACCAATAATTTGCTCATACAATTCAATATATCTTTTAGAGATTGTTTGGATCCACTCCTCCGACATTTCCGGAACGGTCTGTCCATCCTTGCCCATAAAATTATTTTCAATTAACCATTCTCTCACAAATTCCTTACTTAATTGCTTTTGCTTTTCTTGATTGGCTTGTCTTGCTTCAAATCCATCTGCATAAAAATACCTAGAAGAATCAGGAGTGTGAATTTCATCCATTAAATAAATCGTATCTCCAATTTTTCCGAATTCGTATTTTGTATCTACTAAAATTAATCCTCTTTTAGCAGCGATTTCCTTTCCTCTTGCAAAAAGGGCTAGTGCATATCTTTCTAAAATGGCCCAGTCCTCAGCAGAAGCTAATCCCTCGGCAATGATGGCTTCTTTAGAAATATCTTCATCATGTCCTTCACTTGCTTTGGTGGATGGGGTAATTATAGGATTTGGGAAAAAGTCATTTTCCTTTAATCCCTCAGGAAGTGTTACGCCACAAAGTGTCCTCCCGCCAGCCTGGTAAGTTCGCCATGCATGCCCAACTAAATTGCCTCTAACCACCATTTCGATCTTAAAAGGTGTACATTTTTTTCCAATAGCCACGTTGGGAGCAGGGGTATTTATGATCCAATTTGGACAAATGTCCTTGGTGGCTTCGAGCATATAGGCGGCAATTTGGTTTAAAACCTGTCCTTTATAGGGGATTGGTTTAGGCAAAATGACATCAAAAGCAGAAATACGATCGCTTGCTATCATTACAAGTAGTTCATTTTCAATGTAATAGACGTCCCTTACCTTTCCGTGGTAGGTATTTAAAAGACCGGGGATAGTGTTTGGGTTCATGCTACGAAAATAAAAATTTTAACAGTATTTTGATAATTTTTTCTGATTTGCTAACAATTTGGTATTTTGAGGTACAATTCAATTTAAAACAAATTTATTATGACAAGATTATTAACTCGTTTTGGCCTTTTTTGTGCAATTGCTTTTACAGCAATTAGTGCAATGGCGCAAAATGCAGGTACAATTGCAGGAACTGTAAAAAATGCAACTAGCGGTGAAACCGTTGCTGCTGTATCTGTTACAGTGAAAGGCACATCCGTTGGTACGTATACGGATGACAAAGGAAATTTCAAATTAAATGTGTCTCAAAAAGCACCATATACCTTGGTTTTTAGCTCGGTAGGTTTTGAAAACCAAGAGCAAGTGGTGAACGCAGGAACTTCTAGAGTAGATGTAAGTTTAAAACAATCATTTACACTAGGTACTGAAGTTGTTGTTGCAGCTTCAAGAGTTGCGGAGCGTATTTTAGAATCTCCAGTGACGATTGAAAGAATTAGCAACACCACAATTAAGACTGCGCCAGTGTCTAACTACTATGATTTATTGGGTACTTTAAAAGGGGTGGATGTGAACATTGCCAGTTTAACTTTTAAAAGTATTAGCACAAGAGGTTTCAATGGTAGCGGTAACAGCCGTCTAAATCAATTTGTAGATGGAATGGACAACCAAGCGCCTGGTTTAAACTTCTCAGTAGCTAGTATTATTGGTTTAACAGAATTAGATGTAGACAATATTGAATTATTACCTGGTGCATCTTCTGCTTTATATGGTGCAGGTGGTATGAACGGTACTGTTTTAATTAACAGTAAAAATCCATTCAAATACCAAGGTTTAAGTTTTCAAATTAAACAAGGTATCAACCATATTGATAGCAAGCAACGTCCTTTAGCGCCATATCAAGACTGGACAGTTCGTTATGCAAAGAAAATTGGTGACCGTTTTGCCTACAAATTTAGCATGCAATACACAGAAGCAGAAGACTGGAGAGCGAACAGTGCTCAAAACTATTCTAGATCAACTGGTACACAATTAGGTCAAACTATTCCTGGATTTAGAGAGTCAGATCCTAACTATGATGGTGTTAACTTTTATGGTGATGAAACAACTAGTAATTTAGCTGGTGTTGGT
>JBMOFB010000076.1:0-6460 GCA_049314475.1 Sediminibacterium sp. | reverse complement strand
TAGCAGACAAAAAAAATAAAGCGACTGTTTTTGTAAAACAGGCAATGGGTAAAGTTATCAATGCTGATTTTGTGTTTAAAAATTCATTTATATTATTCATAAAATCTTTTAATAAAATTTACGGTCTGATTAACAATTTTTTATGAACTCTTTTTCATAATATTGTTTTAAATAAAAAAACAATTTTATGAAAAAAATTATTTTACTATGCATCCCTTTTTTGTTGACTCAATGTGCAGTGATTAAGCCTGGAGAAGTGGGTATTAAACAAACATTAGGTAAACTTAAAGGAACGCCTTTAACCTCTGGTTTAATTGGTTTTAATCCATTAATTTCTCGAGTAGTTCGAACATCTACACAAACAAATAATCTATTACTCTCTTTAAATTTACCAAGTAAGGAAGGTTTAAGTGTTCAAGCTGATATCAGTATTTTATATCACATAGATAATTCAAAATTTAAGCAATTACTTACTCAATATGGAACCGATTATGCACCTATTATAACAGCTATTTTCAGATCTGCATCATCTGATATTTGTGCGCAATATTATGCAAAGGATATGCACTCTGGTAAAAGAGCTGATATTGAAACTGCAATTTATAAGAAAATGACTGATAATTTACAAGGTAGTGGAATGGTTGTAGAAAATGTACTAATGAAAAGTATCTCTTTGCCAGCGGGTCTAGCTTCTTCTATTGAACAAAAATTAAGAGCTGAACAGGATGCAATGCGAATGGAATTTGTGCTACAACAAGAAAAACTTGAAGCTTCAAGAAAAATCATAGAAGCAACAGGAGCAAGAGATGCCCAATTGATTCAAGCACAAGGTTTGACTGCAGAAATTCTTAAAATGAGAAGTATTGATGCTTTTGACAAATTAAGCAAATCTCCTAATGCTAAAATTATTATAACGGATGGTAAAATTCCATTCTTAGTTAAAGAATAAGACCTTATTTTTCTTTCCTCCAAGTATTATAATCTGTAATAAAGACTTACTAAATTTAATTGTAAATCTTTATTGCAGATTTTTTATTGATTTCAACTTATTATCCAGCTTCCTTCTTCTACCTCTGCTTCCAATTCTCCTTCATCCCAACCGCAGTAGCCAATAAATAGTTGAATGTCTTGTGGATTGCTATCCCCAGTGTTAATGGCTTGAATCACTTGCTCCATATTACCACCCAAATAGAAACCATTGGGTATTTGTTTGCCCCCATCAATGAGGTCGGGTCGTTTGTGCAATACAAAAAGGTGCGCTCTATCAACAGGTCCGCCATCCATCAGTGGGAATGGCTTACTATGATTGAATTCAATGAGTTCATGCAAGGACTTTCCAAAAGGTTTATTGGTCACAAATCCTGTAGTTCCGGCTTGATTGTGTTCAGCAATTAGGATAGTTGTATCCTCAAAGAAACTGCCTATCAACGCAGGGGTACTTTTTATATACAATCCGGCTTTTAACACACTCATTTCAAAATATAAATGATCATGGAGACTACATTTTGGATTAAACTTTTCCGAGCAATATGGGCATTGATAATCCGATGATTTATAAGTGTTAATACTCATTTCGGTTTTACAAGCCCCACAAATAATTGCCTTAGTTTCAAAATCTTCTTTTTTCCAAACCTGGGAAGAATGACCTGCTTCTTGTTCATGACATTGATAGCAAGGATAGTAACTATTGCAGCATTTGAATTTAATAGCGATGATATCAAGAGGGGAGTGATAATGCGTACAACGTGTTTGGTTGTCTATTATTTTGCCTTTTATTTGAACTTCATCAGGATTGTTAACTGACATGAATATAAATTTTTGAAATGATATTTAGGAGTTAAAAATAACAAATCATTTATGGTTTTCAATGCAAATACCATAAACTACAAAGTATAATACTTATTTTTGAATCATGTCCAAAAGCAATGGAAAAGTCCTATGTGATGGGTTTTATGTATCCCCACATCACAAAGTCTAATGAATCAATGAAATCAAAATTATTTTTTCTACTAATTATTTTGCTTTTCAACCAAGCAACTGCTCAGGAAAAACCTGTACAAACCTTGCGTGGGTCAACCATTGATAAATCCATTAAAACATTGCTCAGCGGCACAACAATAGAACTTATCGGTGATATCAATAAAAATACAATTACCAATAGTGATGGCTATTTTAAGTTTGATTTAATTCCAGTAGGTAGATATAGCGTCAGGGTAAGTTTTATCGGCTATAAAACAATTACTATTCCAAATATATCCATTGAATCAGGTAAAGAAACTTTTTTGTCTGTCGAAATGGAAGAAGATATCAATGACAATAAAGAAGTGATAGTTCAGAGCGGACAAAATAAAACAAGACCAATCAATGACGCAGCATTAGTAAGTGGTAGAATGTTTAGTGTAGAAGAAACAAGAAGATTTGCAGCCGGATTAAATGATCCCTCCAGAATTGCTACTTCATTTCCTGGGGTTTCTGCCACTGGAGATCAAAATTCACTCAGTATTAGAGGTAATGCACCCAATGGCTTATTATGGAGAATGGAAGGGGTTGAAATTTCTAATCCAAATCACTTTGCAAGAGTTGGAACTTCTGGTGGGGGCATTTCTATATTAAGTGCACAATTATTAGCTAATTCAGATTTTCTTACTGGTGCATTCCCATCGGAGTATGGGAACGCCCTATCTGGTGTATTTGATATTTATTTGCGCAAAGGGAATAACAGTAAAAGAGAGTTTAGTTTTTCTGCAAGCACCATTGGTATTGACCTAACGACAGAGGGTTATTTTAAAAAAGGTAGTAAAAGCTCCTATTTGGTTAATTATAGATATGGGTTTTTAACTTTAATGGAACAATTGGGATTTAAAATTAGCGATGCTAGCACAAGATTCCAAGACCTTTCTTATCATATTAATTTGCCCACCAAACATATCGGTACATTTTCATTATTTGGTTTTGGCGGATTAAGTAACCAAAATAGAGTTGCACTTAATGATGCGTATAACTTCAATCAAAACGCATCAACAAGGAGTGGTACGCTGGATTTAAGCAATACAGGATCTTCAGGATTGATACACTCTATAAATATTGGTAAAAAAACGTCCATTAAAACTAGCTATAGTTTGAATGGAACAAATTATAGGGAGGAAGATAATTACTACAATAAAATTGATGGGCCTTTAATTGTAACTAGAAACAATCAATTTAAAGAATTAAATGCTATTGTATCAATCAATGCTACACATAAATTAAGTAAAAAACACTTATTAAAAATCGGGTTCAATACCAATGGAAAAAACTTTTTTTTAAATCAGCGAGAAGCTGTTAGTAATGTTCTTAAAGACAAAGTAAAAGAAGAAGGAAATGCTAGATTGAGTCAATATTTTGTACAGTGGAAATGGGATCCCTCTAATAAAATCAGATTCCAAACGGGACTGCATGGTCAATATTTTGCACTTAATCATAGTACTGCGCTAGAACCTCGAATGGGCGTTCGTATTCAAACTGGAAAAAAACAATTTTTGTCTGCGGGGTATGGACTGCATTCGCAAACACAACCATTAGGTAATTATTTTGCCCGAATAAAAGTAGGCGTAGATACGATACAACCCAATAAGAATTTAAATTTTAGCAAAGCCCAGCATTATGTAATTGGTTATAGTATCCAATTTTTACAAAACTGGAATTTTAAACTTGAGGCATACTATCAATCTTTATATGATATTCCAGTATCTGCATCAACATCTACTAGCTTTAGTTTATTGAATCAAGAGGACAATTATGTAATTGCTGCCTTAAAAAACAAAGGGAAAGGTAAAAATTATGGTGTTGAAATGACCCTCGAACGATTTTGGAACGACCAATTTTATTTTCTCAGTACATTAAGTTTGTATCAATCAAAATACCAAGCCTCAGATTTGATTTGGAGAAGTACCAGATTCAATTCAAATAGCATTTTTTCTGTTACAACTGGAAAAGAATGGAAGCTGCCTACAAAGAAGATATCTACTATTGCAGTCGATTTAAAAATCACCAATCACGGAGGTGTCCGTGTGACACCAATTAATCTTCCACAATCAATTATAAAGAAAACAACTGTACTTGATAACGCACGTATTTATGAAGAAAGGCTTCCGGATATTTTTAGAATTGATCTACAAATGCAATGGAAAACTCAGTATAAAAAAATGACTGGTAGTTTTATTGGAGGGGTACAAAACCTTACAAACAGAAAAAATCCTGTCAGTCAATTTTATAATTCCGGAACTGGAGGCATTCAATACAATTACCTGCTGGGATTAATTCCTGTAGTTGGCTATAAGATTGATTTTTAAGTCAAGTTGCTGTATAACCAGTCATTTGTATGATTAAAACCTTACACCTAAAACCAAGGCTCCTACCCATTTATTATTTCCTACTCTAAATGTATTAAAACCAATAATGGCATGATTGTGATCTACCCTTGCACCAATGCCTAATTTGGTATCTAATTCACCTGTTTTATAATTCCACCACAAAGAAGGATAATAACAAGGTCCAAATTTAGTATGTTCATTAATGGAAAACATTAATTGTGGACCTGAAAATCCAATTAATAAATGATCGTTAAAATCTGATCCAACAAAAATTGACTTCTCGAAACTAATTTTTTTCTTTTTAGTATTTGTTGAATCGGTGTTTGCTTGAGCTTGAAGCCAACTTACACTGATGATAAGTATAAAAGTTATTAGTACTTTATTAATCCAATGAGCTGAACGCATAATTTTTATTAGGAAATGATTTTATCAGGTAATGCTTTATTCAATACTTTTTCAAAAATAGGGATTGTCCAAACAAATATCAAGACTCCAAGGATATTGAATAGCATATGTGCGTTGGCAACAGATCTTTCGATTGTGGCGCCAGTACTAATATATTTAACTATGTCAACAAATGGGTAAAAAAGGATTAAGCCTAAAATAATGGAGATTAAATTAAAACTTACATGAAATAGACCAGTTTTTAAAGCTTGTCTGCTTCCTTTAATTGTAGCTAATAAAGTATCACTACAAGTGCCAAGTTCCGCTCCTAACATGATTGCAATCCCTCCAGTCAAACTTAATATGCCCTTTTTGGATAGTATAATTGCCATACCAACAGTAGCAGAGGAGGATTGAATTACTAGTGTTACGACTGCCCCAATGATTGCGCCTAAAACAGGACTTTCGGTCTTTTTCATCCATTCCGCAAAAAATGCTTCATCTTTTAATGGTTCAACTGCATTCTCCATGGTATACAATCCAAAAAATAAAACACCAAAATATAAAATTGATTTACCAATATTGTTTAGTTTTTCTGTTTTTGCAATAAAGAGTAAAATAAATCCAATTAATAAAAATATTGGGGAATATTTACCAAAATCCATTGCAATAATTTGGCTGCTTACTGTTGTTCCAATATTCGCCCCAAGCACAATACCCATTGCTTGCTTAAATGTCAACAAATTAGAATTGACTAATACAATTGTGATGATAATCACTGCAGAGGATGAATCAAGTAGGGTTGTTGCTACAATACCAACGATTAAACTACTAAAGGTGTTGGAAGTATATCTTTGGATACTTTTAGAAGCATTATCGCCTAGGGCATTTTTAATTGTTTCTGATAGGCTATTGACTGCAAAAAGAAACAAAACCAATCCGGCAATAACAGATAATATAATTTCCGTCATCATAAAAATAATTTTTTGTAAGATAACAATAAATGGCTGTCAGCTCGTTAAATTGGCACTAATCTACTAATAAACAACAATAACTTAACTTAGAAACATGTAAAAAAGGTATATTATCTATTCGGAATCATCAAAGATTTCTCTTAAATTGAGTCATATGAAAGCAATTCAACCTCTTCACTTTAGTTATACGGGATGTATAACAAAGCTCCTCATCATTGCCTGTATTTTAACAGCAAATCATGTAGCTGCTCAAACAGTTATAGAAAAAATAGTACAGGAAGAAACAAAAAACTCGCAATTGCAAGTCTTGGCGCATGAGTTGTTAGATGGCATAGGGCCAAGACTAGTTGGCACCCCTCAAATGAAAAAAGCCAATGAATGGGCAGTCGATAAATATACCAGTTGGGGCATTTCTGCGCGCAACGAACAGTGGGGTGAGTGGAAAGGTTGGGAGCGTGGTATCACGCATATAGACATGCTATCTCCAAGAGTAAAAAGCTTAGAAGGCACCCAATTGTCTTGGAGTCCTTCTACAAAAGGTAAAGCGGTTAAAGCAGAAATTGTTATTATTCCAGATGTAGCAGATTCATTGACATTTGCCAATTGGTTGCCTAACGTGAAAGGAAAGTTTGTCATGATTTCGATGAATCAACCAACTGGTAGACCGGACGATAACTGGCAACAATTTGCCACGAAGGAGTCTTTTGATAAATTAAAAAAAGAACGCGCCGAAATGACGGATGCTTGGCG
>JBMOFB010000075.1:0-6476 GCA_049314475.1 Sediminibacterium sp. | reverse complement strand
AAAAAACAAAACCCCCTGATTGCTCAGAGGGTTTTGATATTCAAAAGTCTTTGAATTATTTCTTATCTGCTTTTGCAGCCTCTGATTCTTCTTGTTTTAATTGACGTGTCATTACTACAGAAGCAACCGGTATACGTGGAGAGTTCATGATCTCCATGTTTGGTACTTTAATATCTTCGATACGTAAGTTTGCGTTCAATTCTAAATTAGTGATATCTAATTCGATAAATTCTCTTAAGTCTTTTGGATAAGCTTTCACTTTAACCGCTTTTACTTTAGAAACTAATTTACCACCTGCTTTCACACCTACAGATGCTCCAACAAATTTCAATGGTAAAGTAGCTACAACTTTCTTATCATCCACTAACTCTAATAAGTCAACGTGTAATAATAAATCAGATACTTTGTCAAATTGTAGATCCTTCAAAATACTTCTGTATTTTTTCCCGTCAATAGTAACTTCAGCGATTAAGAATTCACTTGTGTACACTAAAGGCTTGAAAGCCTTAGCAGAAGCATGAAAGTTCACTTCTGTAGCACCCCCGTAAATTACAGCTGGCACGTTTTCTTGAGAGCGGATTTGGCGGGCGGCTTTTTTGCCAGACTCGGTCCTCAAGTGTCCTTCGATTGTAATTGTCTTCATGGTTTAAATTTTAAATATGGACGGCAAAGGTAATGAAATAAAAAGAAGCAACCAAAGTTGCTCCTAATTATTTATATTCTACTGAAAATCAGTCTATTACTTGTTTCTGGCCTTCAATTGTGAATGCACAAATAGGCTGGTAATGCTCTTATTTTCATAGGCATTGCGTATTGCAATAGCAAACAAGTCGGCTACTGTTAATACTTTAATCTTATTGGATGCTTGTTTTAAAGGGATGGTATCACATACTACCAACTCTTCCAAGACTGAGCTATCTATGTTTTCGTATGCTTTGCCGCTTAAAACTGGATGGGTAATTAATGCTCGAACCGATTTAGCGCCTTTTTCTTTTAATAAGGCAGCTGCTTTAACCAAAGTGCCTCCGGTGTCACAAATGTCATCTATAATTACAATGTCTTTTCCGGTCACATCTCCAATCACCACCATGCTTGCAATCTCATTGGCACGTTTTCTGTGCTTATCACAAATCACCATTTCTGCATTAAAGTAGTTGGCTACCTCACGAACACGGTTGGTGCTGCCTACGTCTGGTGCAGCAAAAGCCAAGTTCTGTAAATTAAGAGATTCTATATAAGGGATGAAAATGGCTGAACTATCTAAATGGTCAACTGGCACATCAAAGAAGCCTTGAATTTGTGCGGCATGAAGGTCCATCGTGATAACCCTATTGGCTCCCGCTGCTTCTAATAATGTAGCAATCAATTTTGCGCCTATCGCTACACGGGGCTTGTCTTTACGATCTTGTCTAGCAAAACCATAATAAGGAACAACTGCAATGATTTTATACGCACTCGCTCTTTTAGCTGCATCAATCATCATCAATAATTCCATTAAATTATCGGTGGGTGCATAAGTGCTTTGAACTAAAAAAACATAATCCCCTCTGATACTCTCTAAAAAAATAGGCTGGAATTCACCATCACTAAATTTTTGGATGTTTATTTTACCATTGGGGGCACCAAAACGTTGAGCAATTTTTTCGGCAAGCGCCTGCGAGCCCGTGCCCGCGAAAATTTTAACTGAAGGATTCATAAGGGTAAAATATGCTCCAAAGGTATTGATATCGTGCACATATTTTTGGCTATTCCACTGTAAATTTTCAACAAAAAGTCAAGTTATGCACAACTGCCTCTATGAAGCTGGTATTTGTACGCAGAATTAGCAGTTGTAAAAAAAATATATTTGGATAAAATTGTTTATGCAGACTAGCAATATCCGTTTTTGGGCCGAAGAGGATCAACCTATTTATAAATTTAGTACTAAGGGTGCTGCTTATTTGAGCGATGTAGAACTATTAGCCATTTTAATTCAACATGGCACTGCTACTCAGAACGCCATTGAATTGGCCAGAAGCCTGCTTGCTACCGCCGAAAATAGTTTGAAAAAATTTGCGAAATATAGTGTAAGGGATATCGTGAATTTAAAAATCAAAGGGATTGGAGAAATCAAGGCAGTTCGCATCTTAGCAGCCATAGAATTGGGTTCTAGAAGGATTGATTTAATTGATAAACAAACCACCATCCATCATAGTCGGGACGTGGCCATGCATTTAAAAAATAAATTACAGCACGAACAGCGTGAAGTATTTATGTTACTCTTATTAAATCAAGCAAATAAAATCATACACGAAGCAGTGTTAAGTGAAGGTGGCATCACTGGCACGGTAGCCGATCCTAGAATTGTTTTTAAACTCGCTATTAGTCACGGCGCTACTGGTTTTATCATCTGCCACAATCACCCAAGCGGGCAACTAAAACCGAGCAGGGTGGATGATACCCTGACAGAAAAAATTAAGAAAGGCGCTGCACTTTTTGACATTAAATTAATTGATCATTTAATTGTCAGTTCAGAGGGTTATTATAGTTATGCAGAACAGCATCCCAACTGGTAGTCGCTCTTTATTAAAATCTAAAAATTAAGCTTGTGCAGTTGGACCTCCAAAATTCATTGGGATCTCTATTTGCTCCATATCTCCTATTGGACCATGTGCAGCTTCATATCTTTCAATATTTTCCACCATGGCTTTCATAAAACGCTTGGCGTGCATTGGTGTTAAAATCACACGTGACTTTACTTTACTTTTAGGGGTGCCTGGCATTACATTGACAAAATCAATTACAAATTCTGCATTGCTATGTGTAATAATCGCCAAGTTGGCATAAGTACCTTCTGCAATCTCCTCAGAGATTTCGATATTTAATGGTTGGTTCGGGTTTTGTTCCATAAACTAAATTAAGAGTCCAAAGATACGAGGGAACGAATCTTAAAAAGAACTAAATTTGCGCCATGTTAGTATTAGACGGAAAAATTGCCTCAGCGGCAGTCAAGGCAAGCCTATTAGAGCAGACCAACGCTTTAAAGGCTGCGGGAAAAAGAACACCCCATTTAGCGGCCATTTTAGTGGGCAATAATGGTGCTAGTGAAACTTATGTAGCAAGTAAAGTGAAAAATTGTGAGGAGACTGGATTTGGTTCTTCCCTTTTCCGTTTTGAAGATACGGTGACCGAGGCTGAATTATTAGCACAAATTGAAGCATTGAATAGCAACGAAAATGTAGATGGTATTTTAGTACAACTACCCCTTCCTAAACATATTGACGACGCTAAAGTGATTGAAGCGATTGATCCTAAAAAAGATGTGGATGGATTTCATCCGTCCAATGTGGGCAGACTGGTGCAAGGACTAAATACATTTATTCCTGCAACGCCATACGGTGTGCTATTAATGTTAGCGCATTTTAATATTGAGACAAAAGGGAAACGTGCTGTGGTAATTGGTCGAAGTAATATTGTAGGTAGACCCATGAGTATTTTATTAAGCTCAGATCATCCACAAGGAAATTGTACAGTGACTTGTTGCCATAGATATACACCAAAAGAAGACCTGATTGAAATTTGTTCCAAAGCAGATATCCTTGTTGTTGCAGTGGGTATGCCTGAATTTATAGATGCCAGTATGATTAAGCCAGGTGCGGTGATCATTGATGTTGGTATCACTAGGGTTGCAGACGCCACCGCAGCAAAAGGTTTTAGAATTAAGGGAGATGTAAATTATGCATCTGCAATTACAGTCGCTTCGGCAGTGACGCCAGTGCCAGGTGGGGTTGGTTTAATGACCATTGCAGGCTTATTAAAAAATACAATGAAAGCCTACCAAGGTTTATAAATCATTTAAATAAATAAATTGAGCAACGCTTCCTCTTATCCAGTAATGGAACTATTTTATTCTTTACAAGGTGAAGGTTATCATCAGGGTAAAGCTGCGTTTTTTATTCGCTTAGCTGGATGTGATGTAGGTTGTGTGTGGTGTGATGTAAAAGATAGTTGGGATGCGAGTAAGCATCCAGTATTATCTGTGGAAGAAATTGTAGCTGCTGCAGCTGCGCATCCAAGTCGCATTGCCATTGTCACTGGTGGCGAACCTTTATTGCACCAATTAGACCCTTTAACGACTGCGTTAAAAGCAGCTGGATTTCAAACGCATATTGAAACTTCTGGATCAAGCCCTATGAGTGGATCCTGGGATTGGGTTTGTTTGTCTCCCAAAAAATTTAAAGCCCCTTTAGCAGAATCTATAAAAGCTGCGGACGAATTAAAAGTGGTTGTATTTAACAAATCTGATTTTGACTGGGCTAATTCTTTTGTAAATGATGTTAATACAGATTGCAAAAAATACCTACAACCAGAATGGGAGAAGTCTGATGCCATGACACCTCTTGTGATTGAATACATTAAGCAAGATCCTTCCTGGGAATTAAGCGCACAATTACATAAGTATATCCAAGTTCCTTAATTCATTTAAGGACTTATCCTACCTTTATGGTAGATGCATTTTCTATTACGATATCCAAAAGGTTTTCACCTTTTATTATGTTGCTTAATTTTTAGCACCAATATTGTATTGGGTCAATCAAAACAAGCTTTGCAAAGTTACGAAGCTGGAATAAGTGCATTGAATAAGAATGAAGTCCAAAAAGCCATTCAACTTTTTACATTGGCCGCTTCAAAAGATAGTCAATATGTAGAACCTGCCATTGCATTGTTTCAGATATACCATGATCAAAAAGATTTTCAAAAAGCGAGTCAATTTTATTTTCAAATAAAAAAAATAGATAGTGCTGCAGCCATTCCATTTTTAGTAAAACAAGGGATTGCACTTGCTAGTCTTGGACAATACGATGCTGCTTACGCATTATTATCACCTTTTATTAGCAATAATAGTTTGCCCAATTATTTAAAAGAAAAAGCAAATGCATTATTCGCGGTTTGTCAATTTGCTATTACAGAAAAAATTGCACCCGAAATTACCATCCACAATATGGGCGACAGTATTAACTCTGCTGCGTCCGAGTATTTTCCAACTATAAGCATTCAAGACAGTTTATTTTTATTTATGCGTAGGCTGAATTTAAGTCGAGAAGATTTTTACACCAGCAGTATGGGTGTTGATGGATTTTCTGCTGCCATTCCATTATCTGATACGTTAAATTTTGCTGCAAAAAAAGGGAGTATGAGTTTGAGTGCCGACCTGCAAACATTATACTATGCTGCAGATTATGCAGAGCAAGGCTATGGACGATATGATATTTATAAAGTGCAACGCAGTCCGTGGGGATGGTCAAAACCAAAAAATTTAGGTCAAAGAATCAATAGTGATTTTTGGGATAGCGCCCCAAGTATTGCGCCCGATGGTAACTCTATTTATTTTGCTAGCAATCGCCCCGAAGGCTATGGTGGCATTGATATTTATGTATCGTTTAAAAATGAAAAAGGCTATTGGGAAGAAGCTATCAATCTTGGTCCTACTATTAATACAAAAGGAGATGATCAAACGCCATTCATCCACGCAGACAATCAAAGTTTATATTTTTCGAGCAATGGACGCGTAGGATTCGGGGGATCGGATATCTATGTGTCAAGAAAAAAAATCGATGGCAACTGGACCACTCCTGTGAATCTAGGCTATCCAATCAATACTTATGATAACGAAGGAAGTATTGCTGTTGCAAGCAATGGCGCAACTGCCTATATTGCTAGTGATAGATCCGACACTAGAGGAGAATTAGATATTTATAAAATTACTTTAGCCGAAAATACTAGAGCCTTTAAAACATGGTATATCAAAGGACAAATAATAGATGCTACAACAAAAAAATCCCTTGCTGCCGAATTGCAAATAGTGGACCCAGCTTCTGGTTATCCAATGATGGAAATGCAAATTGATAGCATGGGTCAATTTTTATTAGCGCTCCCGTATTTTGATAGCCTAGGTTTAAAAATCAATAGTCCAGGGCATGATTATTTGAGCAGCATCCTTCCTATAGATAGCGTAAAATTAATGGCAGGAAAAACATTTGATTTTGCATTGACGCCAATTGAAAAACTGTTTACAAAAACATTTAATCAAGTGTATTTTGAAACCAATGCTGCTATTTTACAAGCCATTTCTAGCGTTGAGTTAGACGCATTGGTCGTTTATTTAAAAAATACTTTGAATGCGCAGATTTTAATTGAAGGTCACACGGATAATACAGGTACAGCAGCGCAAAATAATTTACTATCCTTACAAAGAGCCAATGCCATTGGAGATTACTTACAACAAAAAGGCATCGCGGCAAATCGTATACAGCGCAAGGGATTGGGTGCTACTATGCCAATCGCAGATAACAATACTGCAGCTGGCAGGGCTAAAAATAGAAGAACTAGTTTTACGATTACGCTGAAGTAAAAAATCATGCTCACATATGCTTACCCATAAAGCGAATTGAATTTAAAATAAAAGCTTTTTTGAATTTAAATCGCGTATTTATACT
>JBMOFB010000074.1:0-6556 GCA_049314475.1 Sediminibacterium sp. | reverse complement strand
GTGTACAATGAATATATAGGTGAAAGAGATGTAAAACTATATGTATCAGCAGCAGACTTTATCATTCAGCCTTATCGGAATGCAACACAAAGTGGAGTGACTCCAATGGCCTATCATTTTTTAAAGCCAATGTTAGTCACCAATGTAGGTGGTTTGGCAGATACAGTTCCGCATGATAAAGTTGGTTTGGTTGTTGAGCCTAATCCAAACTCCATTGCAGAAGGTATTCTTCAATTATATGAGAGAGGCACAGATCATTTTATGCCTCATTTAATATCAGAAAAGAAAAAATATAGTTGGGAACAAATGCGACAATCTTTTTTAACTTTGTACCAGCAACTATAAAAATCTATAAGTATAAATTCATTTTAAGAATAAAAACAATATAGACGACTTAAATCATTTCACTATGTCAAAATTACAAATACAATCTATCATAGAAGGCTCTATTCAAGTTAAACAAGCTTTATTGAAAGACGAACAATTGATGATTGAAATTGAAAAGGTTGTACATGCTATTACCCATGCTTTTAAAAATGGCAATGCTGTATATTTTGCGGGTAATGGTGGAAGTGCAGCAGATGCGCAACATTTAGCTGCAGAATTTTCTGGTCGTTTTTACAAGGACAGAAAAGCATTGCCTTCGGATGCTTTACATTGTAATACTTCTTATTTAACAGCCGTAGCAAATGATTATAGTTTTGATGTGATTTATGCAAGATTATTAGAAGGACTTGCAAAGCCAGGAGATGTCTTGGTGGGTATTAGCACTTCTGGAAATTCTGGAAATATTATTAAAGCATTTGAAATGGCGAAATCAATTGGTGTGGTCACTGTTGGTTTTACAGGAGCAACTGGCGGAAAAATGAAGCCATTGAGCGATTTCTTAATTAATATACCTTCAACGACTACTCCTAGAATACAGGAGTCTCATATTTTAGTAGGACATATCATTTGTGAATTGGTTGAAGAAAATATTTTTGGCAAATAGATGTTAGGCGATTTACATATCACAGCAGATTGGACTTTGTTTTTAGATCGTGATGGCGTCATCAATCACGAAAAAAAAGAAGATTATATCCGGAATTGGTCTGAATTTAAATTTTATACAGAAAGCTTAACAGCATTACCCCTACTTGCTCAAAAATTTTCTAGAATTATCATTGTAACCAATCAAAAAGGAATTGGTAAAGGATGGATGACCGATACCGATTTAGCCAATATTCATGAAAATATGATACAATCAATTTCTGAATTAGGTGGAAGAATAGATGCTATTTTTTATTGTGCTGATTTAGATAATGAATCATTTAATAGAAAACCACAACCTGGCATGGCGCATCAAGCCAAAGATAAATTCCCTTTGACTGATTTTTCAAAGTCTATCATGGTGGGTAATCGAATGTCAGACATGGAATTTGGACGTAACGCTGGTATGCATACCATCTACTTAGCCACTACCAATCCCGAAGCGCCATTTCCAGATACTAAAATAGATGACCGTTTTGATCATCTACTCCAGTTTGCGCAAGCATTATAAATTCTTTAGATTAATCTAATTTCAAAACCGCTAAGAAAGCTTCTTGAGGAATTTCCACATTACCTATTTGACGCATTCTCTTTTTACCTTCTTTTTGCTTCTCTAATAATTTACGTTTACGACTGATATCTCCTCCGTAACATTTTGCTGTAACATCCTTTCGCATGGCAGAGATATTCTCCCTTGCAACTACTTTAGCACCAATTGCAGCTTGAATCGCAATTTGGAATTGTTGCTTCGTCAATAAATCTTTTAATTTTTCACAAAGCTTACGGCCAAATTCTGCTGATTTACCTCTATGGATTAAAGCACTCAAGGCGTCCACTTTTTCGTTATTCAATAAGATATCCATCTTTACAATATCTGCATCTTTAAATCCAATCTGCGTGTAATCAAAAGAGGCATAGCCTCTTGTTTGACTCTTTAATTTATCATAAAAGTCAAATACAATCTCGGTCAATGGCATTTCAAAAATCAATTCTACCCTAGTTGGCGTTAAATAACTTTGATTAATCAACATCCCTCTCTTGCCTAAACATAAAGTGATGATATTACCAATATAGTCTGGTGTAGTAATAATTTGTGCTCTAATAAACGGTTCTTCGATGCGCTTGATCTTTACTGGATCTGGCATCTCGGTTGGATTGTTTACAATGATCTTTTCATCTCTTGTAGTGTATGCAATAAAACTTACGTTAGGTACAGTGGTGATCACTGTTTGGTTGAATTCTCTTTCTAATCTTTCTTGCACAATTTCCATATGCAGTAGACCAAGGAATCCACAACGGAATCCAAAACCTAATGCTTGTGATGTTTCTAATTCAAAAGTTAAAGAGGCGTCATTTAATTGTAATTTATCCATGCATTCTCTCAACTCTTCAAATTCATCTGTATTCACAGGATAGATTCCAGAGAATACCATTGGTTTTACTTCTTCAAAGCCATGAATCATTGGGCCAGGATTGTTGGCCAAAGTGATCGTGTCTCCTACCTTAACTTCCTTAGCCACTTTAATACCAGTAATAATATAGCCTACATCTCCGGCTCTTACTTCTGCCTTTGGTGTCATAGCTAATTTTAAAACGCCTACTTCATCTGCAATATATTCTCTACCGGATGCTACGAATTTAATTTTGTCATTCTTTTTTAAGACCCCATTCATGATTCTATAATAAACAATGATTCCTCTAAAATTATTGAATACACTATCAAAAATCAATGCTTGCAAGGGAGCTTCTGTATCACCTACAGGAGCTGGGATTCTTTCCACAATGGATTGCAAAATTTCTTCAATACCAATACCTGAACGACCACTTGCCAATAAAATATCTTCTTGTTTACATCCAATTAAGTCAATAATTTGATCAGTCACTTCTGGAATCTTAGCACCATCCATATCAATTTTATTAATGACTGGGATGATTTCTAAATTATTATCTAAAGCCAAGTATAAATTACTAATAGTTTGTGCTTGAATACCCTGAGATGCATCTACTAATAACAAGGCACCTTCACAGGCAGCCAATGCACGACTTACTTCATAACTAAAGTCAACGTGACCTGGTGTGTCAATTAAATTTAAAGTATAGGTTTCGCCTTTATGGATATAATTAATCTGAATTGCGTGACTCTTAATGGTAATGCCTTTCTCTCGCTCTAAATCCATATCATCCAATACCTGATTCATCATCTCACGTTCTGTAATGGTCTTGGTATGCTCTAATAACCTATCTGCCAAGGTACTTTTACCGTGATCAATATGGGCGATGATACAAAAGTTTCTTATATGCTTCATGTAATAATTAGGGTTCTTTTTATTATTTTAATGCGTTGATGATGGCTGCAAATTCAGTTGCAATTAATGATGCACCACCAACTAATCCTCCATCCACATCTGGTTGTGAAAATATTTCTTTAGCATTGGTAGCTTTTACACTGCCACCATATAATATTGAAATCTGATCTGCAATAGGTTGACCATAATGAGCAGCAAATACAGATCGAATGTAGGCATGAATTTCTTGCGCTTGTTCACTGGTTGCAGTTTTGCCAGTACCGATCGCCCAAATTGGTTCATAAGCAATCACTACTTTGACAATTTGGTCTGCAGATAATTGAAATAAGGCATTTTTTAATTGTGCTTCTACAAAACTATTCTGTGTGCCTGCTTCTCTAATTTCTAATGGTTCACCACAACAAAAAATTGGGGTGCTTCCAATGGCTAAAACTGCTTCTGTTTTTTCTGCCAGTAGCTGATCTGATTCAGCAAAATATTCACGTCTTTCGGAATGTCCAAGTATAATATATTGTACACCAATTGAAGCCAACATGGATGCGGAAATTTCACCAGTAAATGCACCATTTGTTTTTTGATGACAATTTTGAGCTGCTACAAAAACATTTTCTTTCCCATTTAATTTCTGAATAGCCAAAGGAATATAAATAGCTGGTACAGCAAAAATTGCAGCCTGATGCGCCGATAAATGATGCTCAGTGGCAAGTATTTGATCCAATAAATTTTCAGCTTCATGATGGCTTAAATTCATCTTCCAGTTTGCTGCGGCAATTTGTTTTCGCATAAATGTCTTTTTGAAGGCTCAAAGGTAACTAAAAAATAGCGCTATTCCATATGAAACAAGGCGGATAAGACCTGCTTTTCGGCCTCTGATACTTGGAATCCCTTCATATTTTTCCAATTTTGGATGTCTTCAATAGCTTTCTCCAAAACATAGCCTTTGACAACACCCCAACTAAAATTTGGAATCATTTTTGGAAGCAAACCATCGCCATAAATATTGGATGAAACTCCAATGTATGAACCTGTATTGATACTGGATTGAATTGCAAATCTGGTATAATCTCCCACTAACATGCCCATTTTATTTCCAACAGTATCCCATGATTTTTGGTATTGATTCCAAATTTGTATAGGCCCTGCTGTATTTTTTACATTACTATTACAAGTGCCTGCGCCAATATTACACCATTGTCCAATAATACTATCTCCCAAATAACCCTCGTGCGCCTTGTTGGAATAACCCATAAGGATACTATTTTTTAATTCACCTCCAATGGTACAATAAGGGCCAACTGAAGTGGCACCATAAATACAAGCGTTCATTTTTACTACAGATTTTTCTCCCAACACAAATGGGCCTCTAATGGCAGCACCTTCCATTAATAAAGCATTTTTACCTATATAAATAGGGCCTTCTGTGGCATTTAAAGTTACCCCAGATAAAATTGCACCTTGTTCTATAAAAATATTTTCTGGGCAAACTAATCGATTTGAAGGGTCTACAACTAAGGAGCTTCCTTTAGCTACAATTTGATTAAAATCCGATTGAATCAATGTGGCATTTAGCTGTAATAAATGCATGGCATTTTTAATAAATTTTGCTGGAATGGTCTTCTTTGAATTGGGGTCTCCTAAGAGTATTTTACCAATCGACCTTTCTTTGGTATAAGCAGCAATCCATTTACCATCCTCATCTAACAGACTTTCTCCAACTTTTAAACTCAATATGGATAATTTTATGGCTTCATTAGGTATGCAAGTGGCATTGATATATAAAATGATATCCTCCTGTTCTAAAAATGGGGCTTCATATAAACCTTGTAAATAGGAACCAGTAAAAACTTGGGTTTCTGCATTTAATAATGCCTCCCAACGCTCCTTTATTGTAAAAATACCAACCCTTAATTCGGTCAAACTTCTGGTCAAGCTAAATGGATAAAAATGAACACTATCCGGTTGGTCAACTAAGACAAATTGCATAAAGGATGATTTAGTAACAAAAATACACTAAAGTCAAAATCAAAACCGATAAGTTCCTAACGCATGTTAATTTAATGCTTATTTTCGTATCCTAATTCATATACTATGCAACTAGGTTACTTTAACTATCCGTTACCAGCAAACGAACCTGTTTTAAATTATGCTCCAGGTTCTCCAGAAAGAAAAGCTTTAAAAGCAGCTTTAGCTTCTTTAAAGAAAAAGTCATTGGACATTCCAATGTACATTAATGGAAAAGCAGTAAGAACAGGAAAAACAAAGTCTATTCATCCCCCACATGAAACCAAGCATGTACTTGGACATTTCCATATTGGAACAAAATTGCACGTAGAAAAAGCAATTGAATCTGCTTTGAAAGTGCGTGAAAATTGGTCTAATATGACTTGGGAAACAAGAGCACATATCTTTTTAAAAGCAGCAGAATTATTGGCAACAAAATATAGGTTCGAAATGAATGCCTCAACGATGTTAGGCCAAAGTAAAAATGCTTATCAGGCCGAAATTGATGCTGCTTGTGAACTAATAGATTTTTTAAGATTCAATGTGCATTATTTGAGTCAAATTTATCAACAACAACCTATCTCTTCGCCTGGAATACACAATAGAATGGAATGGAGAGGTTTAGAAGGATTTGTATTGGCTGTTACCCCATTTAATTTTACAGCCATTGGTGGAAATTTGCCAGCTTCTACTGCCATGTGTGGAAATGTAGTCGTATGGAAACCCGCTAATACACAGATCTATTCTGCTCATTTGTTTATGCGTATTTTAAAAGAAGCAGGATTACCAGATGGCGTGATCAATATTGTATATACAGATGGCCCAACTGTGGGTGATGTATGTTTTAAGCATCCAGACTTTGCAGGAGTGCACTTTACAGGTTCAACTGGTGTATTTAATCATATGTGGAAGCAGATTGGAGAAAATATTCCAAACTATAAATCATATCCAAGAATTGTGGGTGAAACAGGTGGTAAAGATTTTGTGATGGTGCATCCTTCAGCCGATGTAGACACAGTGGTAACAGCTTTAGCAAGAGGTGCTTTTGAATACCAAGGCCAAAAATGTTCTGCTGCATCAAGAGCTTATTTACCAAGTAATATAGCAGCAGCAGTCAAAGCAAAATTGGTTAAAACAGTGCAAACCATGAAAATGGGTACTGTAGAAGATTTTAGCAATTTTGTGAATGCTGTGATTGATGAAAAGTCTTTCAACAATAT
>JBMOFB010000073.1:0-6596 GCA_049314475.1 Sediminibacterium sp. | reverse complement strand
GCGCTTTGTGAATTATTAGGATTGAAAAAAGTTAATTACAATCCAATTGGGCAAGGACATTTCGAAGTCATTGCAGGGAAGACTGTTCTTGGAACCATTGAATTAGTGGGTGCTAAAAAATTAGCGCAATTTGATATCAAGCAAGCAGTAGGATTTTTAAATTTTGATTTAAGTACTTTATTCAATGCATACTTATCTGGATCGGTAAAATACCAGGAGATTTCTAAATATCCATCTGTCGAAAGAGATTTGGCTTTAGTGATAGATCAAACTATTAGCTATTCAGCCATTGAACAAGCCATCAAAACAGTGCAGCTAGATGCTTTAAAAGAGACCCGTGTATTTGATATTTTTGAGAGCGATAAATTAGGGTTGAATAAAAAATCAGTGGCCATTAATTTTGTTTTCAATGCTGGATCGGCCACTTTAACGGATACAGAAATTGATGGGATGATGCAAAAATTAATTGCAGCATTTGAAAAAAATATTCAAGCCGCAATCAGAAAATAAGTACTTTCAAGTCATAAACAAAGTTCCATGTCTGATTTACAGACCGCTTTATTAGGCCTCCAAGAAAAACTACAAGCTTTGCTTAAGCGACAACTTGCCTTGGAGAAAGAAAATCATCAACTAAAGCACAGTTTGGAGGAGAAGTTACAGGCCATTGACCAACTTGAAAATACACTCAAAAATGAGCAAGCTGCCTTAATCACTGCGCAGATGCGCCCAGCACAACAAATGGACCCTGCTGAAAAAGCAGCTTTGAACAAGAAAATTGACGATTTTATCAAAGAAATCGATCATTGTATTCAAAACCTGAATCCTTAAACATGTCCGATCAACTAAACGATACCCCAGAAAACTTAATCCCTGTCAATATATTGATTGCGGACAGGAATTATAGGGTTAAAATTAGCCCTAAGGACGAGGAGGCTGTGCGTAAAACGGCAGCCCTGATCAACCAAAAATTGGTGGAGTACAAAAGCCTATATGCAGGCAGTGACACCCAGGATTATATCTCGATGGTCTTGCTATGGTTCACCACTGAACAGCAACAAAATAGCCAAAAGCTATATGAAATAGAGGCGATACAGGCCCAAATTGATAGCATGTCCGCCTCCATTGATAAAGTGCTAGTAAATACCAACTTATAACACATTATTGGGTCTATTCGGGCCAATCTTTACATTAATTGTTTATCTTCGTTGCCTAACCTTAGAGAAGAAGTAGGGTGATTTTATTTAACACAACAAGATTAAACAATGGACCAAACCATATTATTATTGATCATCGGGGCTGCCTCTGGAATAGGGGGCTTACTCTTAGGGCGATTTGCTTTCGCCAAGAACACCAAAAAGCAGGTGGAAGACGCAGAAAATCAAGCTGCTAGTATTTTAAAAGAAGCAGAATTAAGGGCTGAAACCATCAAAAAAGAAAAGCAATTAGAAGCAAAAGAGCGTTTTGTACAATTAAAGGCCGATCACGATCGTGAATTATTAGAAAAGAATAAGAAAATTGGAGAAGCTGAAAATAGAATCAAACAACACGAATTAAGCATCAATCAAAAGGCAGTCGTTTTAGAAAAACAAATCAATGACAACGAAGCGATTAAAGAAAAATTAAATCGTGAAATTGATTTAGTGAATATCAAGCGTGGCGAATTAGAGAAGCACCAAGAAGAGCATATTCGTCGTCTCGAAAAAATTGCGAACCTTACAGCCGAAGACGCTAAACAACAATTGATAGAGAGCTTAAAGAACGAAGCGCAAACGCAGGCTTTGGTATTACAGCAAGATATTATAGAAGACGCCAAACAAAAGGCAAATAAAGAAGCTAGAAAAATCATCATCCAATCGATTCAAAGAACTGCTGCAGAAGTGGCGATCGAAAATACAGTGACTGTATTCAATTTGGAGTCTGACGAAATGAAAGGACAAATCATTGGTAGAGAAGGGCGTAACATTCGTGCCATTGAAGCTGCTACAGGCGTTGACTTGATTGTGGACGACACCCCAGAAGCTATTTTATTATCCTCATTTGATCCATTAAGAAGAGAGATTGCGCGTTTAAGTTTACAAAGATTGGTTGCCGATGGTCGTATCCACCCAGCACGTATCGAAGAAGTCGTGGACAAAACACGTCGTCAATTAGAAGAGCAAATTGCAGAAATTGGGGAACGTACTGTGATTGAATTAGGTATCCATGGCTTACATAAAGAGTTGATTCGTATCATTGGAAAAATGCGTTTCCGTTCCTCTTATGGACAGAATTTATTAATGCACTCTCGTGAGACTGCTAATTTATGTGGCATCATGGCTGCTGAATTAGGATTGAATCCTAAATTAGCAAAGCGTGCCGGTTTATTACACGATATTGGTAAAGTGCCGGACGAAGAAACTGAATTAAGCCACGCCTTATTAGGGGCTAAATTGGCCGAGAAATATGGTGAGAATCCAGCGGTAGTGAATGCCATTGGTGCCCACCACGATGAAATGGAAATGCTCTATGTGATTTCTCCAATCATCCAGGCTTGTGACGCAATCAGCGGTGCAAGACCAGGTGCGAGACGTGAAATCATGCAACAATATATCCAGCGTATTAAGGACTTAGAGAACTTAGCACTTGGTTATCAAGGTGTTGAGAAAGCTTATGCGATTCAAGCTGGACGTGAATTAAGGGTGATTGTAGAAGCAGAAAAGGTAACAGACCAATCATCTGACCAATTGAGCTTTGAAATTGCACAAAAAATACAGACCGAAATGACTTATCCTGGTCAAATCAAAGTCACGGTGATCCGTGAAAAGAGAGCTGTCAACATTGCTAGATAGGCGCATAATGAGTATAACAGGCCCTAAAAAGCACGGATTTTAATTTTTGGATCAAATAATTTGGAGAATAGCATAGGTAACCCTACCTTTGCCCTCCGCAAAAAAAATGAATTATGAGCGTAGCAGTAAACTTCGTACACGAGCAATTAACAGCAAAGAAATCTTATCCAGCATTTAAGGCTGGTGACAATATTACCGTAAACTACAAGATTGTAGAGGGTGGTAAAGAGCGTATCCAAAGCTTCCGTGGGGATGTGATTAAGACCCAAGGATCTGGAGCAACAGCTACTTTTACTGTTCGTAAAATCTCTGATGGGGTGGGTGTGGAGCGTTTGTTCCCTTTCTTATCTCCAAACATTGATGGTATCGTTTTAAACAAGTCTGGTAAAGTACGTCGTGCTAAATTGTACTACTTACGTGACAGAAGCGGTAAGAGTGCTCGTATTAAAGAAAAAAGATTCTAGGCCTAATCGCTTAAATTATATAAAGGTCCTCTATTTGAGGACCTTTTTTTGTGCTATTTACATTACCTTTATCATTCTAAACGATACATTATGGGCAACTTTGGATTTCAAGAATTATTAATTATTGGTGTAGTTATTTTAGTGATGTTTGGAGGAAGAAAAATCCCTGAATTCATGCGTGGATTAGGTAAAGGCATTCGTGAATTCAATGACGCTAAAAATAACGTGAAAAAAGAAATCGAAGAAGGCATTAAAGAGAAGGACGAGAAAGCTTCTTAATCATCGATTTTCTATTTCGCTGACAATACCTGATATCAACTGCCAAGGTCACTTTATACCTGAGCAAAGCACTATGCGCATGTCTACCCGCATTCTTATGAGACCAACACTTATTCTATATTGTTTGCTTTGTTGTGTTGTAAACATTGCAGCACAAGACAGCTCGAGCTTAAATAGAATTGGTTTCAACAGCTTATTTACTATACAGCAAGTGCCAAATAAAGACAAGTCTTTTGTCATTGAAATGCATCCAAAGGCATTCAGTTTTGTCCAATCCTATATGGAAAAAGAAGGAGCAGGTTTAAGGAAGATGAAAACCTGGGCAAAACCATACTTTAATTTATACGATGAAATTTTAACTGCCAATGGGATACCTGTGGAGTTAAAATACTTAAGTGTGATTGAGAGTCATTTAAGTGCACAAGTTGTATCATGGGCAGGTGCTGCAGGTCCTTGGCAAATTATGCCTGCGGAAGCAACTCGATTAGGCCTAAAATTACTGCCTAACGATGAGCGAATGGATTATCAAAAAAGTACGAAAGCCGCTGCCACTATTCTAAAAGAATTGTACCAACAATTTGGAGATTGGTTATTGGTTGTAGCTGCCTACAATGGTGGTGCTGGAAGACTGAGTAAAGTAATTGAAAAAAAGAAAACAAAGGACTTTTGGGCCCTGCAATATGAACTTCCATTAGAGACCAGGAATCATGTAAAAAAATTCATCGCCACACATGCTATTTTTGAGGGGGTGTCTTTGAATGAACTAGACAAAAAACAAGGTGTTAGTTTGTCCACCACATTAACTGAAACTGCAGGCATGGAAAGGATGGTTATTTCGGGAAGATTCAATGCCAAAACAATTGCAAGTGCGTTAAAAATGTCTGTAGCGTATTTAAAGGAATTGAATCCAAATATGGATCAACAATTGTCGAGCGGAAAATCTTACAATCTTGTACTTCCAACCAAAGAGGCTAAAATATTTGAGGCCCATAAAAATCAAATTTTACAGGCCTCAATACAATCTTTATATCTGGACAACGATTAATTAAATAGAACATTCGTTCATTAAAAATCGTCATCGAATTCATCCTTCTCGTCAAATAGGTCGTCGTCTTCTAAGTTTAAGTCTAAATCTAAATCGTCAGCTTCATCCTCTCCTCCGCCTTTCTTAGCTTTGCCTGCTTTCTTAGTTGTTTTAGGCAAATCAAATTCTGCAAAGTCGGGATCCCAACTATCCTCCTCTTCATCTGTTTTATCCCAATCATCTGTTTCTTCTAAATCATCGTCTTCATCAGATGCATGCGCATCGTCTTCATCGTCGTCATTGTTTTTCTTTGAAGATGTCTTGCTTGATTTTTCAGCTTTGACTACGCCATTTTTTGGTGTCGCTGTCTTTTTCTCTTTTGTAGATTTTACTGCCATAACTCAATCAAAATATTTATGTAAATTTCAAATGAAAATTTTATTTATCAAAAATAATACGACTTTTTTTATTGCTTTTTTTTGACTATAAATGTACGATCTGATCTCTACCTGGTCCATTGGACACATACTTTACCGGAACCCCTAAATATTCATTAATAAATTCAATATATGTTTTCATAGTCGCTGGCAGTTCGGTATCGTTTTTCATTTTGGTGGTATCCACTTCCCAACCTGCCATTTTTTTCCAAATGGGTGTTACAGGCGTACCAACTAATTGAAACGGCACATAATCAATTTGCTTTCCTTCCATTTCATAAGCAATACCTAATTCAAGTTCTTTAAATGAATCTAAAATATCTGCCTTCGTCATGATAATCTGCGTTACACCATTGATCATGCAAGTGTATTTTAATGCGACTAGGTCAATCCATCCGCATCTTCTAGGACGTCCTGTGGTGGCACCAAATTCACTTCCAATCTTTCTTAATTCCTCTCCTTTTTCATCATGTAGTTCGGTAGGGAAGGGGCCACTACCCACTCTTGTACAATAAGCTTTTGAAATCCCAAATACTTCCCCAATTTGTTTTGGAGAAACACCTAGGCCAGTACAAACCCCTGCTGAAATCGTATTGCTTGAAGTTACAAATGGGAAAGTACCAAAGTCAATATCCAGCATAGACCCTTGTGCGCCTTCTGCTAACACTCTTTTCCCCTTGCTAATTTGATCATTGATAAAGTATTCACAGTTGATAATATTCATTGTCTTTAAAAACTCTATGGCTTCAAAAAACTCGGTTTCCATTTCGGCAATATCCTCATTGAAATTATAGCTATCCAAAATCTTTTGATGCTTCATTCTTAAAGCAATGTACTTGCTTATAAATTTCTTATCTAATAAATCACCTACTCTTAAAGCATTTCTGCCTGTTTTATCCATATAAGCTGGACCAATTCCTTTTAAAGTTGATCCAATTTTTGCCTCCCCTTTAGACAATTCCGATGCTTTGTCTAAAGCTCTATGGCTAGGGATAATAATATTGGTACGCTCAGATATAAATAGATTTTTTTTCACATCAATGCCCATGCTCGCCACTGAATCACATTCTTTTTTCAACGTCACTGGATCAAGCACAACGCCATTACCTATGATGTTGATTTTATCTTGATGGAAGATGCCGGATGGAATTTGGTGTAAGACCATTTTAGTGCCATTCACATATAACGTGTGGCCTGCATTTGGACCACCTTGAAAACGAGCAATGACATCGTAGTTGGGTGCAAAATAATCCACGATCTTCCCTTTACCTTCATCACCCCATTGAAGTCCCAAAATAACGTCTACCATAAATTTTAATTTGAGTAGCAAAAATAAGTCTAGAAACGGGGATTACCTATTTAAGAGCAGCATAAAAAAAAATGTTTTCACACATATTTTTCTCCCCATGTTGATTACTTGACTTTAGATCAGGTCTGTATCAAAACGGGTCACTTTTTGAATGCCGTTTAGGCCTTGAATGCGGTTGACCAATTCCTCTAATTCGTCTTTGTCATGCACAAAGACCTTAATGGTACCTTCGAACATGCCATCTTTGGATTCAAT
>JBMOFB010000072.1:0-6651 GCA_049314475.1 Sediminibacterium sp. | reverse complement strand
GCCTTTGTTGGAAAGTAGGGACAGCGCTCTTTGGCATTATCACATACGGTAATCACATAGTCAAATTCAATACCAGTATACTCTAAGATATTGTTAGAAGTATGATGGCTAATATCAATGCCATCCTTTTGCATGGTGGCAATTGCTTTTGGATTCACCCCATGCGTTTCTACGCCAGCACTATAGACCTTGGCTTTTTCGCCAGCAAAATGCTTTAAATACCCCTCTGCTATTTGACTGCGGCAGCTATTGCCTGTACATAATACTAAAATGTTTTTCATATTGTATGCCCATTTAAGTTATAAAATTGCAATTTATTATTTGTAAGAAAAAACTTAAATTGAATTATGAAAAGAATACTTCAAACCACCCTATTGACTGGCTTTATGCTAGTTACGCTAATTCAAGCATTTGCGCAATCGGAAAAGGCCGAAGCTGCTATTCAGTCCATTATGCAATCCAATCCTGTGGTTGGGCTATCCGTTGCTGTGGTAAAAAATAATAAAGTCATCTACAATCACTCCTTTGGCTTTAAAGATGTTGAAAAACAATTGCCATTGACCAATGCGTCCATATTTAGAATCGCATCCATCTCAAAATCATTCACCACAACTGCAATTATGCAATTGGTTGCAAAGAAGCTAATTAGTTTGGACCAGGATGTGAGTGAGTTGGTTGGATTTAAAATTAGGAATCCAAAGTTTCCAAATACAGTTATCACCTTAAAAATGTTATTGTCTCATAGGTCTTCTATCAACGATAGTGAAGGATATTTTAGTTTAGACGCCATTGATCCAGCAAAAAATCCAAATTGGGAAAAATCTTATAATGCTTATGAGCCGGATAAAGGCTATATGTATTGTAATTTAAACTACAATTTGGCGGGATCGATATTAGAGAAATTGACTGGTGTTCGTTTTGATAAATACATTCAACAACAAATTTTGGACCCACTTGGACTTTATGGGGGTTACAATGTGAATGCATTAGATAGCAATTTGATTGCAAAAATTTATGAATTCAACAAAGAGACCCAAGGTTTTACTTTATCTCCAAATGCTTATGCGCCAAGGACCGAGGAGATTAACAACTATACTATGGGCCGTACAACCCCAATATTTTCACCAACAGGAGGCATGAAGATATCCGCAAATGACCTTGCCAAGTATATGATCATGCATAGTCAATTGGGTAAATACGATGGCGGGAGGATGATATCTAAAAATTTATCTCAACAAATGCAGGCAATCATTTCCGTGGAAGAAGGATACGGGATGGCATTAGAAACTACTACACAATTGATTGCAGGAAAAACGATGATTGGTCATACAGGTTCAGCGTATGGCTTATACAGTATGCTATTTTTTGAGCCTAAAGAAAAAATTGGCTTCATAGTCATTAGTAATGGCTGTGACACAAAAACAATCAATGGATTCAATGCCGTATTGCATCAAACTGTAAATAGTTTATACGATAACTTAATTCGTTAAAAGAATAACATCACTAGCACTAAAACAATTCCTGCTAAAGTAAAGTACATTCCTTTTTTGAAAATAGTTGTTCCAGGCATAAACATGTAGAAGGATGAGATTACAAAAAACATCAAAGAAACACCGAAGAATATATTTAAATAATACAATGGATCTTTATGAGTTGCTTTGTGCATCTTGGTCATCTTATTTAACAAGTAGGGCAATTCCATTACTTTAAAATCAGCAACACCAGTCGTTTTATTGTAGGTGCCTTGAGGGAAAGTGATCACATCCAGGGTATCTGAAATTATTTTAAGATTTTTCAATTTAATTGCTGGCCCTACCTCATCGGTTTTAAGACCAGTTGCTATAGTGAGTACTTTATGATTCTCTTTTTTCAAAAAATCGGTATCTCTAAAAATCATGATAATGCCACTCACTGAATAAATGGCCATGATGCCGGCTAAAAAGAAACCAAGGTATCTGTGGTAAATGCGCATGTTTGTTGATATCTTACTCATAAAACAAATTTAATAAGTCAAAAATGACTTGATTTATAAAATCGGGAAAAACTAGGGTAAATTTAAATATATTTGAATTAGTTATCCTAGTTCCAGGGTATTGTAATGTAACGCAATAACATGAAAATCAATTCTTTCTTTTTAGTATCGCTTTTAGTGATTGTCTTTCAAGGTAAAGCACAACAAGTAAAAACCCATATTAACCATACGGCCATTTATGTAGTGGATATAACAAAAACAGCCAATTTTTACACCAATATCATTGGATTAGATACTGTACCAGAGCCTTTTCATGATGGTAAACATATTTGGTATAGTACAGGAGCGCATACTATGCTACATGTGATTGCTGGCGCAACAGCTAAAAAGGAGTATTATAAAAATCAGCATACTTGTTTTACGGTTCCAGATTTTAACTTGTTTATACAAAAATTAAAAGGACTTAATTGGAGCTTTGAGGATGTGGCGGGTAATAAAAATAGGATCACAACGCGTATAGACGGCGTACATCAAATTTGGTTACAAGATCCAGATGGGTATTGGCTAGAAATTAATGATGATAATTATTAGTTCATAAAATTCGAGTTAACTTACTGAATAAATTATATTTTATAAAAAACTGATAAATGATCGTAAAAGAAAAAATATTTGATTCATTTACTTGGATTGATGTTGAAAATGCAAATAAAAGTGAATTAGAAGTTATTGCAAAAAAGCATAATCTTAATTATTTTTTAATAAAAGATGCGCTTGATATTGGTCATTTGCCTAAATATGAGCAACTACACAAACACGATTTTTTTATATTCAGGGCTTATACATCCAATATCAATTTGAATATTGATGAAATTGGTGAAATGTCTAATAAAATAGCCTTCTTTATATTTGACGACAAGTTAATTACCATACACCGTGCCCCTTTTTCTTTCTTAAACATACATGAAGAAAAGCATATTAAAATAAGTGAACTATTTTTAAGAATAGTTGGTTTTATGATTGATACATTCAAAAAGCCAATAATCGAAATTTCAAATAAAATATCCGAGATTGAAAAAACAATCTTTTTAAAAGACTATAGGATAGTATTAATTGAAGAGCTCTATTATATTAAGACGCAATCAAGGATTTTAAAGAAAATAATTTCAATTACAGAGGCGACTATTCTAAAATCTCAGGATAAATATAAGGTTTCTTATATCTATCAAGACATTCAAGATAATCTTCTAAATCTGCTTACGATCAATGAAGAGTCTGTTGAAAATTCTACGCATTTAATGAATACCTATCTTTCATTAAGTGATCAAAAAAATAATGAAGTCGTTCGATTGTTGACAATATTTTCTGTGTTTTTTCTACCGCTTAATTTCATTGCAGGTATCTATGGAATGAACTTTTCATTTATGCCTGAGTTATCCTGGAAATTAGGATATGTATTTGCCTTAACCTTAATGGCAATTGTTGTAATTGTAATTTACCTCTGGTTCAGACGAAAAAGAATACTTTAAATAAATTTGAATGTAAAAGGCATTGCAAAAGTGACAAAGGTGGCCCAAACTGCATAAGCTGGTATAAAAAATGCAATATCCCCCTCTACATCTTGAATAGAGGCTTTACCCTTGAGGTTTTTAAATAAGCCATAGGATACTAATAATAAATGTATAAATATCAAAAGGTTCGCGCCTAAAACTGCTAGCCTGTTAGGGGAAAGACCGAATTCAGAAAGCCTAAATGAAATAGCTGAAAGCGCAATCGTGTTGGCGATAATTGCTAATATGGCAAGCCCAAAAAGAATGATTAAATTGAATTTTGAATTTGTATTATTTGTTGCCTCCGTTAATGAGAATAAGATAATAGCCATGACGCCTATTAATACAATATTAAATACCAATAAAAAATTACGGTCATTGTACATATCCTTTCGAGTATACATTAAGGTAATTAGAAACACCAATAAGGTTATAAAAACGATTGGCGTAAAAATTTTAGCAATGGTAGGAGAAATTTTATTTACAAGATCTGGATTATTCTGAATTAAATAAGTGGACAGCATGGGTATAGCAGCTAAACCCCAAACAGCTATTTGTTCAAAGTAAAATGTTTGGATATCCATTTTTAATAACCCAAATAAAGCAAGTGTGATGCCGGTAAAAAACATGCCTGAGATGTATATCAATCCAGTCATGACAATAAAATTACCGTTGAATTTTAAAAATGAAATTTTCTTTTGGTTATTGTTTAAGTCTCCACCAACAAAAGCGTATCCAAGTATTGACCACAAAAAAATGGGTAAATGGATGGTAGATAAAATAAAGGTTGCGCTCTTTTCATTATAAGTCAAGCTATTCATAAAAATTGCCGAAGCAATAAACAAGATAAGTGGTAAAACCATTTTAGTGATAGACAATTGCTGCTTCCAAATAAAATACATTGATAAAATAGGGAACAAAACGAAGCCTATATTCTTAGACATATACACATCATATTCTATTCCTAAAAATGAAGGCATTTTTGCGATGAGTCCACCAACAAAAGCAGCTACTACAATAAAGATGATTTCGTTTTTATTGCCCCAAGTAATTTGTTCGTCTTTATAGTTTAGTCTCTCATTCCAAGCCTGCGCAGTAGGCTCGTTTGTTAGCTCTTGGTATATATTGTTAAAAGCAATTGTAAAAGCGCCTTTACGATCACGATACAATTTTTCAAGTTGTTTCGGGTTATTGATATTAATTCTTATTTCATTTTCCATAGTATTCTATTTCGAGCATTAATCATTCAAGCTGTAAAAATATGCATTAATCGCCCTAGTAATTTGTTAAATAAATGTTTTTGTTCCTAACATTGTACCGAACCATGCAATATCCATTACAATTAACCCAAATAAGTGCCGAAAAAGCAATTTATGTCCCAGCATATGAATCTGTTAAAGCAATCTACACGGACTTGTTAACGTTGGACCCAGCTACCCCCTTCCCTTATTGGGCTAAGATTTGGCCATCGGCAAATGCACTAGTCAAAGTACTTCAAAAGCATCCAAGTTTGATAAGGGATAAAACGGTGCTAGAGCTAGGTGCGGGAATTGGATTGCCCTCGTTGTTGATGGCAAGTGAAGCCAAAACAATACAGGTAAGTGATTATGATTCGGAGGCTGTTGAATTGTTGCGAAAGAATATTGCTCATCTTCAACTGCAGAATGTACAGGCCTTACAAATGGATTGGAATGATTTACCAGAAAATATAGACCCCGAGGTAATCATTTTAAGTGACGTCAATTATGATCCTACACAATTTGAAACGCTAACAAAATTGATTGAAAAGTTCATACACCAGGGATGCGCTATTATATTATCGACACCCCAAAGAATTATGGCCAGTCCTTTTGTACTTGCTTTATCAGAATTTATTATTGCAGATTATCTAGAAATGGTGGATGAAAATGGAGTCATAAAAGAAATAAGTATCTTAGTCCTATCAAAAAACAGTTCATATGGTAAAAAATGATTTTAAAACTGTAGATGAGTACATTCAAAGTTTTCCTAAAAAAACACAGGTTCATTTAAAATCAATTAGAACAGCAATTAAATCAATTGCGCCTCAAGCTACTGAGCAGATCTCTTATTGTATGCCTGCATATAAAGTAAATAAAAAACCATTTATTTACTTTGGGGCATATGAAAAGCATATTGGATTCTATGCCACACCAAACACCCATGAAAAATTTTCCAAACAACTATCTAAATACAAACAAGGAAAAGGTTCTGTTCAGTTCCCACTTGACGAGGCTTTACCAATTGAATTAATCACAAAAATGATTCAATTTAAATTGAAAGCAGATTTATATTTCACAAAATCCAAACAATGGCAGGCAGAGATTCAACTGCTTAGAAGTATTTTATTAGATTGTAAATTGGAAGAAACCATCAAATGGGGACAGCCATGTTATACAATCCAAAATAAAAACATTGTGATTATTGCACCATTTAAAACACATTGCGATTTAGGTTTTTTTAATGGCGCAGCGTTGAAAGACGATAAGCAATTATTGGTTGTAGCTGGGAAACACACCCAAGATTCAAGGCAAATGCGTTTTACAAATTTGAAAGAAATTGAGCAATTAAAATCAGTCATTCGTGCATATATAAAAGAGGCGATCGAGAATGAAAAAAACGGCGTCAAATTGATTCCAGCAGAAAAAAATGAAATAGTCGTAGAAGAGCTTGAAAGCATTTTTAAGAAAGATGCCCCTTTTAAAAAAGCATTTGCAGCATTGACTCCTGGCAGACAGCGTGCTTACTTAATTCATTTTTCGGGCGCAAAGCAATCCGAAACTAGAATCAATCGCATTCATAATTACAGACAAAGAATTTTATCAGGCATTGGGATAAACGATTGCACTTGTGGGCTTTCAAAAAGGATGCCTAGTTGCGATGGATCACATAAGCAACTGAATCTAAAAAAATAAAAAAGATTCTTTCTATTTTTTATTTGTCATTCAATCCAATACCAAATCCAAACATCGCTGCTACTAAAGCAAGGTGAATGATTAAGACCGCTTTTTGCCAAATAGGTCTGTCATTCCATTTTTGTTCTGGATTAAATGGATCAAATGCCAATCCTATCCCCAAAGATGCTGCTGCTTGCACATAGTCTTTAGAGAAAAT
>JBMOFB010000071.1:0-6879 GCA_049314475.1 Sediminibacterium sp. | reverse complement strand
AAGATTTTAGCAATTTTGTGAATGCTGTGATTGATGAAAAGTCTTTCAACAATATTTCAAAATACATTGCAACTGTTAAGAAAGATAAACAAGCAAAGATCTTAGTTGGAGGTAATGTTGATAAATCCAATGGCTGGTTTGTTGAACCAACTGTGATTGATACAAAGAATCCTAAATCACTCACCATGTGTGAAGAGATTTTTGGTCCAGTTTTAACGATTTACACTTACCCAGCTGCTCAGTTTGAGAAGACTTTGAAGGTATTGGACAGTACTTCAAAGTATGCATTAACAGGTTCAATAATTTCTCAAGATAGAGCTTCTATTGAATTAGCTACCAATGTTTTACGTCATTCTGCTGGTAATTTTTATATCAATGATAAGCCTACGGGTGCAGTGGTTGGTCAACAACCATTTGGTGGCGCTAGAGGCTCTGGTACCAATGATAAAGCAGGAAGTGCATTGAATTTATACCGTTGGTTGAGTGCAAGAACAATCAAGGAAACATTTAACCCTCCTACCGATTATAAGTATCCATTTTTAAACGAAGCATAAGGCCAAATTATAGTCTTAAAATACTATATTTGCTACTCAAAAATTAAGGACTGTGGCGCAAAAATTTTCTAAAGAAACTTATCTATATTGGTACGAATTGATGCAATTAATTCGTCAATTTGAATCCAAATCAGAGGAAATGTATAAAATGGCGGGTAAAATCCGCGGATTCTTTCACGTCTACAATGGCCAGGAAGCAATTGCTGCAGGTTGTATGACCGCTACTAACCATGAAGATCCCTTTATTACCGGTTATCGTGACCACGGTTTAGCCCTTGCAAAAGGCATGAGTCCCAACGCTGCTATGGCCGAATTATATGGTAAAGCAACTGGTTGTTCAAAAGGTAAAGGTGGCAGTATGCACCTTTTTGATAAAGCCAATTACTTTTTTGGTGGTCATGGTATTGTAGGTGCTCAAATTGGTACAGGCGCTGGCTTGGCATTTGCAGAACAATATCGTGGATCAAAAAATGTGGTACTATGTTTCTTTGGTGATGGTGCTGCAAGACAAGGTATGTTACACGAAGTATTCAACCTTGCCATGTTATGGAAATTGCCTGTTGTATTTATATGTGAAAACAATAACTACGCCATGGGTACTTCTATTGAAAGAACTAGTAATGTCATTGATATTTATAAATTAGCGGATGCTTATGAAATGCCTTCTGACAAATTAGATGGTATGACACCAGAAATAGTGCACGAAGGTGTTGTAAGGGCCGTTAAAAGAGCAAGAGATGGCGAAGGTCCTACATTATTAGAAATGAAAACTTATCGTTACAGAGGTCACTCCGTTTCAGATCCTCAAAAATATAGATCCAAGGATGAGGTAGAAGAATACAAAGACCAAGATCCAATTATCAAAGTTAGAAAGACCATTTTAGATAATAATTTTGCGACAGAAGCAGCATTACAAGAGATTGATGAAAAAATCAATAGTATTGTAGAAGCATCTGTAAAATTTGCTGAGGACAGTCCTTGGCCAGATGATAGCGAAGTATTGAAGGATGTGTATATTGATCAGAATTATCCATTTATTGTAGACTAATTATTTTAACAAACCTATATGAGCGAATTACAACAAGAACAAGCACCAGTGTCTATTCCTAAAAAGAACCAACAATTAATTGTTTATTTATTAGCAGGAGGATTGATTGCTGTAGCAGGATTTTTTGGTTACTCAGAATTATACCAAAAGCCATTAGAAGCAAAAGCAGCAGATGCAATGTATGTGGCAGAAAAATATTTTGCGAATGATTCTTCAGAATTAGTATTAAAAGGTGATGGCACAAGCAAGGGCGTTTTATACATCATCAAAGAATTTGGTGGCACTAAAGCGGCTAATCTTGCCAATTATTATGCAGGTATGAGCTACTACAGATTGAAAGATTACAATAAAGCAATTGAGTATTTGAAAGATTTTTCATCAGATGCTAAACAAATCCAAGCTGTTGCTTATGGTTCTATTGGTGATGCTTATTCTGAATTAAAGAAAAATGATGAAGCAATTGAATATTATAAAAAAGCAGGAACGCATTTTCCAGAAGATGAAGCAATTTCATCTGAGTATTTATTCCGTGCTGCCTCATTCTTAGAGTTAAACGGAAAAAATGATGCTGCTTTAGAAATCTATCAGCAAATCAAACAAAATTATCCTAAATCAGAGAAAGGTTTTAGTATCGATAAATACATCAACAGAATACAAGTTCAACCTTAATTTTTATTGCTATTAATAGTAAAAAGGCATTCTTTCTAAAAAGAATGCCTTTTTAATTTATTCGAAAGAAATCCTTAATTTAGACTATGAAAGTTCAACTCTTTATACCCTGTTTTATAGATCAATTGTACCCACAGGTGGCATTTAATACGGTTAAAGTATTAGAAAAAGCCGGATGTACTGTTGCTTACAATACGCAACAAACTTGTTGTGGACAGCCCGCATTCAATGCAGGTTTTTGGGGTGAGTCAAAGGATGTTTGTACAAAATTTGTGCAAGATTTTGATGGTGCAGATTATATTGTAAGTCCTAGTGCAAGTTGTGCAGGATTTGTTAGAAATAATTATGGTAAACTTTTCGAAAACAATGCTTTTCAAAGTCCAGCAAAAAAACTGTCTTCTCAAATTTTTGAGTTATCTGAATTTTTAGTAAAGGTTTTAGCTGTTACAGAGCTAGGAGCTAGCTTTAATGGCAAAGCCACCTTTCACGATAGTTGTGCTGGATTAAGAGAATGCAATATTAAAGCAGAACCAAGAGCATTATTAAGTCAAGTCAACGGACTTGAATTAGTGGAAATGAATGATACCGAAACATGTTGTGGATTTGGAGGAAGTTTTGCTGTAAAATATGATACCATTAGTGTAGCCATGGCAGATCAAAAAATTGATCACGCTATTGCAACAGAAGCTGAATATATTATTAGCACAGATATGAGTTGTTTGATGCATCTAGATGGACGTATTAATTTTAATGGACAACAAATTAAAGTCATTCATTTAGCAGATGTCCTTGCAAGCGGGTATTAATTTGGTGAGGTTTCAAATGAGTTCAATTCAACCTTTTTTATTTTGTATTGTTAATCATTCATAATATAATTTCCTATGGCTTACTGGCTAATCAAATCGGAACCATTTAAATATTCTTGGGATCAATTTAATAAAGATAAACGCACTTTCTGGGATGGCGTAAGAAACTACAGTGCAAGAAATAATTTAAGATCCATGAAAAAAGGGGATCTGGCATTTTGGTACCATAGCAACGAAGGCATGGAAATTGTAGGTATTGCTAAAGTGGTGAAGGAAAGTTATCAGGATCCAACTACCGAAGAGACAGCTTGGTTGGCAGTAGATTTTGTACCACATAAAAAATTAAAGCATCCTGTTACATTAGCAGATGTAAAAGCCAATACTAATCTGAAGGATATGGCTTTAGTAAGACTAGGCAGATTATCGGTTCAACCAGTGACAGATGCTGAATGGGAGGAAGTGATGAAGATGAGTCAGGGGAAATAAAATACTTAAATGAATATTAGTTGTTCCTCTACTTAGTGAAAAAAAGAATAGCCAATAAATATGGCAATGACCACTCCAATTAAATCTGCAAATAACCCTGCCCAAACTGCATACCTTACTTTCTTAATGCCAACACTTCCAAAATACAAGGCAATAATATAAAAAGTGGTATCAGCTGACCCTTGAAAGATAGAAGCTAATTTCCCAACAAATGAATCTGGGCCTTGTGTTTGAAATATATCGAGCATCATGCCCCTAGCCCCACTCCCACTCAATGGCTTCATGATAGCAACTGGAAGTGCCCCAACAAAATCTGTATTCATTCCTGTTAGCTGTATTAAAAAACTGATTCCATTTAATACATAAACCATCGCACCGCTATCTCTAAATACACGAATTGCAACTAACATGGCCACTAAATAAGGTATGATTTTTACAATCACATCAAATCCATTTTTAGCGCCTTCAATAAATGCGTCAAATACGGACACTTTTTTATAAGCACCCCCTAAAATGATAGCTACAACAATTCCGATTAAAATACTTGATCCTGCAATTTTAGAAAATAACTCTTTTTGAATTGGTGATAGGCTATTTACGGCGAATAAAACAGTGCCCATAAAAAGTAATAAACCTGCTAACCAGCTAATTAATACCCTATCCCATTTTAATTTTTGATAAAAACCTACCATTAAAATAGAGGCTAATGTGGTGCCTATAGTTGCAAGCACACATGGAATAAATATACTTGCCGCATCTTGAGATCCAGCTGCTAAACGATAAGAAATGATAGTTAGAGGTATCACTGTTAATCCACTCGTATGCAACACCAAAAACATAATTTGCGCATTGGTAGCTTTTTCTTTTTCAGGATTTAATGTTTGTAAACTTTCCATTGCTTTTAAACCAAAAGGGGTAGCTGCATTGTCTAAACCCAACATATTGGCACTAAAATTCATTACCATTTGCCCCATGGCTGGATGATTCTGTGGTACTTCTGGGAATAAGCGACTTAAAAATGGATTCATCCATTTAGCTAGTTTTTGAATGGCTCCTGCTTTTTCTGCAATATTCATTAGTCCTAAAAAGAAAACCATGGTTCCAGCCAACGGAAAAGCAACATCAATTACAGAGGATTTTGCCGAGTCAAATAAACCATCCGCTAAAAGCTTAAAAATCTCGGTATCACCTAAAAAGATCAATTTAAAGAGTGCAACAACAAAAGCAATTACAAAAAAAGCGATCCAGATGATATTCAATGCCATAGTATCAATTGTTTATGGTACTAATATAGCCCATTTTGCAATTAGAATTGTATTTTTGCAACCATTAAACAATCAAAACAACATGGCTTTACAGGCAGGCATTGTAGGTTTACCTAACGTGGGCAAATCCACCTTATTTAACGCAGTTAGTAATAGTGCAAAAGCACAAGCAAGTAATTATCGTTTTTGTACCATCGAGCCAAATGTTGGCTTAGTAGATGTGCCAGATATTCGTATCAGCCAATTAGCAGAACTGGTTAATCCAACAAGGGTTGTACCAACACAATTAGAAATTGTGGACATTGCTGGTTTAGTAAAAGGCGCTAGTAAAGGAGAAGGTTTAGGAAATAAATTTTTAGCAAATATTAGAGAAGTAAGTGCCATTATTCATGTGATCCGTTGTTTTGAAGATGAAAACGTATTAAGAGAAGAAGGAAAAATTAATCCAATTGGGGATAAAGATATCATAGAAACCGAATTGCAATTAAAGGACTTGGATAGTGTAGAAAAAAAGATGCAACGTTCGGAGAAAATGGCCAAAACAGATCCAAAAGCTAAAGTAGAATTAGAAGTATTACAAAAATGTAGAACACATTTAGAAGCTGGTAAAAGTATCCGTTCTTTGGATTTATCTAAAGAAGATCAAACAGCTATTGCGGATATCTTTTTATTAACTGCAAAACCGGTCATGTATGTTGCCAATGTAGATGAAGCTTCCATGCATACAGGTAATGCCTATTCTGAACAACTAGTGGCTATGGCAAAACAGGAAGGATCCGAAGTGATTGTAATGTGCAATAATATTGAGGCACAAATTTCAGAAATGGAAGATCCAGATGATAAGGCTCTATTTATGGAAGAATACCAAATGAAAGAGCCTGCATTGAATAGATTGATTCAAACAGCCTATCAACTGTTAAAATTAGAAACTTATTTCACAGCTGGTGTTCAAGAAGTTAGAGCTTGGACAATTGGTTCTGGATGGAAAGCACCACAAGCAGCTAGTGTAATACATACCGACTTTGAAAAAGGATTTATAAAAGCAGAAGTCATTGCATTTGATGATTATATTAAATTCAAAAGTGAAGCTGCTTGTCGTGACAATGGTAAATTAAGAATTGAAGGAAAAGAATATATTGTTAAAGATGGGGATGTAATGCATTTTAGATTTAACGTTTAATATAGCATGAAAAAGAATTTAGCAGTATTCATTTGTTTTATAGTCATTGCTTGTAATAATACAGACAGTGCTTCTGATGCTGATAATGAAAATAACAGTAATACTGCAATTTCGGCGCCAATAGTATTGAATTATTCAATTCAAAACGTTTATCCTCATGATACTTCTGCTTATACACAAGGCTTAGTATGGGACAATAATAAATTATATGAGGGTACTGGTTTAAGAGGTGAAAGTGTTTTGTACCAAATGGATAATCAGCTCAAGCCAGTTGGTAAGCGCATCAAATTAGATCAACCTTATTTTGGAGAAGGTATTACCGTTTTTAAAGGGAAAATTTATCAATTAACCTGGGAAGAGCATGCTGTTTTTGTATATGACGCTACCACCTTTAAGAAGTTAAATACACTTAACTGGCCTTATGAAGGTTGGGGACTAACACATAATGATACTTCATTGATTGTCTCTACTGGCGGAAGTAATTTATATTTTGTAGATCCTACTAATTTTTCAATCCAAAGCACTTTAGGCGTGTTCAATGAATACGGCTACCAAAGTATGCTCAACGAATTAGAATATGTAGATGGAAAGATATTTGCGAATATTTATGGTCAAAATGACATAGTTGTGATAGATCCAAAGAGTGGCAAAATAACCAATAAGATAAATTGTAGTAATTTATTAGTACAAGCTAAAGCCAAATATAATCCATTAGCAATTGATGCTGGTTTTGTGCTAAATGGGATTGCTTATAGAAAATCAACCGACAGCTACTTTTTAACAGGAAAATGTTGGCCAATTATTGTTGAGGTGAAATTGAATTAGGAATTTCCTCTTTTTTGAATTCAACTATTGAAACAAAACGAATTCA
>JBMOFB010000070.1:0-6992 GCA_049314475.1 Sediminibacterium sp. | reverse complement strand
GTTGCGGAAGCAGCAGCACCAGAAGCAGCCGCTGAAGAAACTCCAGCTGCAGAATAATTAAATCTGCAACTTTCTTAAGATTCAATAGCATTTAACCTCCCGAATTTCGGGAGGTTTTTTTATCGTCCAATCATTTACTAAATTTGAGTATGAGTGAATACATCCACATCGGAAAAATTGTTGCGGCACATGGTCTAACAGGTCATCTAATATTAGAGCATGCGTTAGGCACACCCATTCACTTTAAAGGAATAGATGCCATTTTTATTGAAAAAAATACAGCCAGTTTTATTCCCTATTTTATTCAGTCTGCATCAGCTAAAACAGAAAGCTTAACCCATTTACAAGTAGAAGGCATTACGACTAGAGAAGCTTGTAGTATATTGATTGGAAAAAAAGTATGGCTGCCAGAAGCTGAATTTCAATTGCTCGTAGACAAAAGTTCACCGCTTTCTTTATTGGGCTATATGGTAGTTGAAGAAGGTAAGGTACTCGGTAAAATAGAAGAAGTCATTGAACAGCCGCATCAACTCATGGTGACCATTTTATACCAAGGTCAGGAAGCTTATATTCCTTTGCATGAAGAGAGTCTTAAAGGAGTAGACCATGCTAAAAAGCAAGTGCATGTATTATTACCCGACGGATTACTAGATTTATATACCGAGACCGATCATTCCGAATAATTAACTATTCCATTTATCCAATTGCTTAATCGTTGCCGCTAAATCTTTTGGAAGTGGCGCTTCAAAAGCAAATGCTTTTTCTTTAAAAATTAGTTTTAAAGTATGCGCATGCAAAGCATGTCTTGCAAGTAGTGGCTTTTCCTCCTCTTCGGATTTACTTAATTTGAAATTCTTTTTCTTGATGCTAGAGAGTAATAATTTTTCACCATCACCATAAATTTCATCTGCAATAATTGGGTGTCCCATATGTTTTGCATGCACCCTAATCTGGTGCGTTCTTCCTGTATGAATTTGAAATGAAACCAAAGCATAGCGTTTGTAGTAGGTCACCACATCATAGGTTGTCAATGCCGCTTTCCCTTTTACATGGATGTACATCTGTCCCTTTTTGATGGGGTGCTCCATAATACTTCCGTCAATACTTCCACTTTGTTCGGGACGACCCACCACCAATCCAAGGTATTTTTTTTCGATTGTTCTGCCTTCAAATAATAAGCTAAGTTCCTTATGTGCTTCGGCGTTTTTTGCAAAAATAATGAGGCCACTCGTTGCTTGATCCAAACGGTGCACCGTAAATATATTCCCGTATTTATCTTGTAATAGCGACTTAATAGAAAGTGTTTTACCAAAACGATCTGGAATACTTAGTACACCAGCTGGTTTGTTGATGACTACCATGTCTTGATCCTCAAATAATATATCTAACATCCCTACTTACTTGCTTTTCTTGTAAATGACTTATTTAAAAACTTCAATGTGCGAACTTCTTTTTCCGCTAAGAAACGCCACTTACCTCGATCCACATTTTTCTTGGTTAAATTCGCGAACATCACTCTATCCAAATGTCTCACATCGTAACCAAGGTGTTCAAATATTCTTCTTACAATTCTATTTCTTCCGCTATGAATTTCAATGCCAATCACATTTTTAGAAGTATTGGATAAATAACTCACTGCATCTGCAGCAATGAAACCATCTTCTAATTCTACACCTGCTGCAATAGACTCCATATCGGCCTTAGTCACAGGTTTATCTAATGTAACTTCGTAGATTTTTTTTATCTCATAAGATGGATGCGTTAGCTTTTGGGCCAAATCGCCATCATTGGTTAAAATTAAAACACCTGTAGTGTTTCTATCCAAACGACCTACAGGAAACATTCTTTGCGTGGTCGCATTTTTAATGATATCTAATACCGTCTTTCTGCCTTCTGGATCGTTTGCTGTACAGATATAATCTTTTGGCTTGTTCAATAAAATATAAACAGGTGTGACTTGCAACTGCAATACTTTCCCCTTTAATCTTACCACATCTTTATATTGTACTTTATAACCAGGTTCTAAAACTGTATCCCCATTCACCGTGATGTGGCCAGATTTAACAAGTTCTGCAGCCTCTCTTCTCCCACAAGTACCAGCATGTGCGATGTATTTGTTCAACGGCATTTGTTCATAAGGCATATCGTCATTGGCAGTGACTTTGCCAATACTAGCAGTCCGTTTTGCATCGGCACGATCCATAGATTCTGGTGTTCTTTTTGAGGCGGATGCTCTTGGTCCAGCAGATCTAGATCCAGCAGATTTTTGAAGCTCACCATATTTAGGCGGCACATCCGCAGATTTGAATGTTCCTTTAGACGCTCCTTTGGATGGCCCTTTTGATGGCGCAGCAGTTGCTCTTAAAGGAATGGAATATTTTGGAGGACCCGTTACAAATTCTTTTTTATCGTAGCCTCCTTTTTTATCAAAGCCCCCTTTTTTATTATTTCCGACAGGTTCAACGGCAATACCTCTTTCGATATCTTTCTTTCTTTGACGCGCAGCTTCACCTGCAGCTCTTGAATCTTTTTTTGCTTGTTTTTTTTCCTGCCTATATTCTTCTTTTACAGCACTTCCTTTTTTCTTATTGGCAAACTTGTCAAAGTTGTCGGATCTTTTTGCTTTCATGGGATGTGGTATTAATTGTCTTTATTGGCTAACTGTCCACAAGCCGCATCAATATCTTTACCACGACTTCTTCTTACACGAACGTTCACTCTATTTTTTTGCAAAATCTCTACAAAGGTTTCAAATCCATCTTCATCAGGTTTGTCAAACGGAAAACGATCAATGGCATTGTATTCAATGACGTTGATTAAATCTGCAGGAACTTGTCTGTAAATTTTAACCAATTCCATCGCATCTTTTTCGCTGTCATTAAAGTCCTTGAATAAGATATATTCAAAAGTGATTTCGTTGCCTGTCTTTTTATAGAAATAGTTAAGTGCTTCTATCAATGATTCAATATTATTACTCTCATTGATTGGCATAATTTCATTACGCTTCTTATCATTTGCTGCGTGTAGGGATAGTGCCAATTTGAACTTCACTTGGTCGTCTCCTAATTGCTTGATTTGTTTTGCAACACCAGCAGTGGAAACCGTGATACGTCTTGGGCTCATGCCTAAACCTTCTGGCGAAGTAATTTTTTCAATGGCCTTCAATACATTTTTATAGTTCAACAATGGCTCACCCATGCCCATGAATACGATGTTGGATAAATTTTGATCATAGGTTTTTTCTACCTGTTGTTTGATCATTACGACTTGGTCGTAAATTTCATCAAAATTCAAATTCCTGCTTCGCTCCATATAACCTGTGGCACAAAATTTACAACTCAAACTACAACCTATCTGAGAAGATACACATGCAGTTTTGCGTAAAGTGGTAGGGATAAGCACCCCTTCAATCATATGGTCATCAAAAGTTCTGAACCTTGTTTTAAATGTACCATCACTACTCATTTGAGTGGTGTCAATAGAAAGTGCTGGCAACGTGAAATGCTCCACTAATTTTTTACGTAAATCCAGGCTTAAATTGGTCATTTCGTCAAAGCTATGTGCATGTTTTTGCCATAACCATTCTACAATCTGTTTTACCCTAAATGGCTTTTCTTCCATTTTTGCTATAAATCGTTCAATTTCAACGACCTCTACTGCCCTAATATTTGGTCTTGTTTGCTCCATAATGCAAAGATACTTGATCAGGCTGTTAACAATCAATTATTTCTAACAGAAATGCATATTTTATAAGGGGATTTTCAGTAAAAGACCCTATTTTAGATGTCTCAAAACTTAAATCAACAATTATGAGAAAATTATGCTTTTTGACCTTGATTTTAATGGGTGCTTTCTTATCAGTAAATGCACAAACAGGTCCATTGAACGATTATTTAGGAAAATATGTCTTTGCAGAGGGTAGTCCGGTAGCCGAAGTGTCTTTAACGCTAGAAGATTCTAGTTTAGTGATTAACTCAGCAATGGGTTCTACACCTCTAGAGAAAAGAGGAGTGGATAGTTTTTATTTAGCACAATATGATGCATTGGTGATTTTCAAAAGAAGAGATGGCAAGTCAGTTGAGTCAATTAGCATTATGGTGCAAGGCCAAGAATTAGTGGGCAAGAAAGAAGCAAGTCCTATGGCCTTAAAAGAAGATGAGTTTTACGCTGCACTTTGGGCTAAACAAAACAACTAAAAAGTTTTAAAATTCCATTGTTGCCAATGCTTCAAATGGAATTGTTTGTTGTGTTCCTGTGTTTAAATTTTTAAGGGTACATTCTCTTTTACTCAATTCATCGGATCCGATGATGATGATATTTGGAATCCCTTTCTTTTCGGCATATTTAAATTGCTTGTCGAATTTACTCTTGTCAGGGTAGATTTCACAAGCAATTTTTTTTGCTCTTAGTGCAGCCATTAATTGGTATGCTTCTTTTGCTTCTTGGTCGCCTAAATTGAAAAATAAAATCTTTGTATTCTGTTCTACCGAAGCTGGAAATAAGTTTTTTTCCTCAAGTACATCATAGATACGGTCCACGCCAAAGCTAATGCCTACGCCAGGTACATTTGGTACGCCAAATAAACTTGTTAAGTCATTGTATCTTCCGCCGCCGCCAATACTTCCCATCTCTGCATCGATTGCTTTTACTTCAAAAATGAGTCCAGTATAATAATTTAAACCTCTTGCTAGTGTAAAGTCTGCGACTACATTTTTTGATAAACCACTTGATGCATGATAGTCTAATACATATTGTATTTCCTCTATCCCTTTTGCCGCATTTTCATTGCCATTTAAAAGCAATCCAAGTTGTGTTAGTTTTGCTTCATTGGTTCCTTCGATCTCTAAATAGGCTTGAATAATTTTTTGTTGCGCAGCAGTGAAACCTTTACGCTCTAATTCTTCTGCTACTTTTTCCCAACCTATCTTATCTAATTTGTCAATGGCAATGGTTAAGTCCATCATTTTAGCTTCTCCACCACATACCTCTGCGAGACCTAATAAAATTTTACGGTTGTTTATTTTTACTTCAACCTCTAATTGGAGTTGCTTAAAAACAGTTAAGTAAATGGCGGTCAATTCTACTTCATTTAATAAACTATCAGAGCCGACAATATCCGCATCACATTGGTAGAACTCTCTATACCTTCCTTTTTGAGGACGATCTGCTCTCCAAACTGGTTGAATTTGATAACGTTTAAAAGGGAAGTTGAGTGACCCATGGTTCATGGCTACATACCTTGCAAAAGGAATGGTTAAATCGTATCTTAAAGCTCTTTCTGTAATTTGAGTGCTTGATTTCCCTTCTAATATTTTTTGAAACCCTTCGCCTGTAGCTGCCGTTTTTTGCGGGTTATCCAATCCGTTGTTTAAAATTTTAAAAATCAACTTATCGCCTTCCTCTCCATATTTACCCATCAGCGTATCCAATTGTTCCATGGCGGGCGTTTCCAGTGGCTGAAATCCATATAATTCAAATACCGTCCGAATGGTTTGGAAGATATACTGCCTTTTTTGAACAGTCGCTGCGTTGAAATCTCTTGTGCCTTGTGGTAAAGATGGTTTACTCATGAACTCAAATTTGTTTGTAAAGATAATTTTTTAAATCGTTACCATGTTAATTGTTTAATTTGCTTGTCAAAATTGCCCTTTATGGAAGAAAGAGAAAAAACCGAAAAATCTTACCGTTTTTTTAGACGTGTTTACGACTTTTCCATGTCTTCACTCATTCTTGGAATTGGTTGCCTCTTATTTGGTGCCAAATACTTCAAAATGGACATGGTTTTGAATATTGACAATGATTTTAGATTGATTTTTGGCACATTGTGCCTGGTTTACGGTGGATTTAGGCTCTTTAGAGCTATCAAACAAGATTATTAATTTGATTAAGCAACAACATTTATTATCTATGCGCCACTTTTTAATTGGATTTATTTTCATTGTAGCATTGGTTTCATGCAAAACCACACCCAAAGCAGCTTTGGAATCGCCAAATGAAGGCATGATTCGCATTTCTGTAGAGGAAAGTTTTAGGCCATTTATGGAGGAGCAATTAAAAGTCTTTTTGGCTAGCAATCCAAAAGCCCAAATTGAGGCAAGCTATAAATCAGAAATTGATTGTTTCAAGGACCTTGCCAATGACAGTACAAGGATGATTTTTGTGACTAGGGGCTTAAATAAACAAGAACAACTAGACTATAAAAAAAGCCTAAGTTATAGTCCCAATTTTGCCATTCTTGCTTATAACGCAGTGGCAGTTTTGGTGCATAAATCAGCCAAAGATTCTATTTTTAGCTTAAATGCATTAAGTGAAAGGCTTACAGGAAAGTCCAATAAAGAAGTGGTGATGGATGGTAATAATTTGACAGGCATTATTCGTTTTTTAAAGGATAGTTTAGCAAAAGATGTACCACTGGGTAAAAATGTAGTTGCAGCTAAAGGAAGTAGAGAAGTGATTGACTATATTGCTACACACCCCGATGCCATTGGTTTTGTTGGGATGAACTGGATTGGAGATGGCTATGATCCAGCACAAATTGAGTTGCGTAAAAAAGTAAAATTAGGCTTAGTAGAGTGTACACAATGTCTGGAAAAAGGCTATTTTTCAAAACCATCCCCCGCTACGATTAGCAGAGCGCAATATCCACTTACATTACCTATTTATTATATCTTAAAAGAAAATGCAGCTGGCTTAGGTACAGGCTTTTTAAATTTCTTAAGCTTAGAAAGGGGCCAGTTGATTTTTAAGCGCGCTTTTTTGGTGCCAGCAAAAATGGGCTTTAAAAAAAGGAATAGTTTGTTAGAATAGCAAAAAAAGCTAACAAGTTTTAGTAGAATTAACTAAAATTTAAATCCATTTCTTGCAAAAAAATTAATATTTTTAGCTTTCTCAAAGTTGTTTCCTAGCAGTCACACTTTGGCATCCCTTTTTTTCGAATAATTTGAGAAAAAAGGATTTTGAAAATAGTATAAATTATAAAATACAAAAAACAC
>JBMOFB010000069.1:0-7803 GCA_049314475.1 Sediminibacterium sp. | reverse complement strand
CACTCTCTGAGGTAAATAAATAAGGCATATTGTTTTATTTAGATGTTTATTATAAGGTACAAATATATTAAATAATCTTAATTAATAATGATTGTATGATGGATTGAATGATGGATTGAATTATAGATTCGTATAATAAATACGCAACCTCATTCTAAACTTAGAATGTGATCCGCCTCCCAATCTTACACGACCAATAGCTGGTTGGTTACCCAAAGAGGTAGATAAGTAATCTGTAGCTTGGATTTTATTAAAAGGATAAGGTTGCACAAATTTGATTGAATCGTTTACGGGTGCATACAATCTAAAATCAAATAATGAATCTTTTCTTGCAATTAACCCTTGAACATATCGACTCACATTAAAATTGTACGTGGCTACATTACTGAACCCATTCAAGGATTTTGAGATTTTATATCCACCAAACTGCACTAATGCTTGAGTATTTATGGATCCTGGAAAATCATTTGGTACAGACCTTAATTGCTTTGTTGCAGTATCGTACACCCCCAAGAATAAAAAATTAGGTGCCCGCATATAACTATCAGTGGTTGTTAAACGAGCAGCGTCTGGAACTTGTTCTGCAATCAATTCGGCCCTATGTATGATCTTATTATTAAAAGTCTTCAATGCAGGTACTTTAATTTTAACCATGGTACCAGGACTTGTTTGCACATACACTAATGAGTCTTTAGCAAATCCATTTAGATGACTTGCAATTTCTGAAGCAGCTCTGTTTCTTTGAATAAAATTCGCATTTTGTGCACTATAATAACTAAATCTAAAATAGGTCACTAAAGTATCTCTAGTCACACTTCCTGTGGCACTTGTAGAATAATATAAAGCCAATTTTGTATTGGAATCTAATAAAGCCACTTGAATGAGTGCGTTGTGGTTATCGGCAGCATTCGTAGTTAATGCAAAACCCGGAAACGCATTACGGAATGTGGTGTCGTTTCTGTAAACCCCATTTGAATCATATGTTTTTAATAATTCATTCGCAACCGATTGGTTTAACCTTAAACGGATTTGATTGGAAGCATTTTCGAAACGATCTTTCAACGAATCACTTGCGTTTGAAAAACTAAATAATTTTGAATTGCCTATAGTAACCCCTTTTCTAATGTCATATGCATTGGCATAATTACTTGCATAAAATTTACCCACGGTTAAAGGAGTTGCTGGATCTATTTTATTGACGTAAATCCTAACTGGCTTAGAAGAATCTCCGTAAAAGCCTTTGTAACTTAAAACTAAAACTGCAGAATCTACAATGATGCTGTCCTTGGTTCCCTTAATAAAGAAAGGATAAAAACTAGGTTTTAATTGTAAAAACAAGGAAGCACTCGTATTACCAAAAATTGGATCATTGGTGATATCGCCAAGCACATGTAAGTCTGTTGGATAAATTCTTAGTGAATCTGCCATCACCACTGTTTCAGTTTCAACATCTAATATGGTGTCTCTAGTCCCGATAGCGTCTTGGGATAAAAAATCTATGCCTAGTTCTGAAGTACTAATTCTAGTGCAAGAGAAAAGCAATGAAGCTGCGATTGTAATATAAGTGAACCTTCTAACTATGTTGATAAATGCCATGTATAAATGCTTTACTTGCCTGCAAGTTCGTTGTATAAATCTAAATACTCTGTTAAATCAGAATCCCATCCATTAAAAGGCACTACTTTTTTACCTTTTACAGTAGCAAATTCCGAAACCAATTTTTTGTCAATCACATCAGACCCAAAAGAAATTGCATCCGCATAAGTTGCTCCACCTCTAAACATTGCTGAGTTTGACAATTCTTTAAATGCATCTAATTCCTTTTCTTTCACATTTGTATTGATCAAAGCCTTGGTCATAAAGTCTTTTGGAAACTGTTCTTCGAATGTATTTTGCCCAATCGTATACACCACTTTTGCATTGGAGAACACTGGTTCTTTTTTGAAAGCAGTTTTGATATAAGCAGGGATAAGACCTGTCATCCATCCACTACAGTGAATAATATCTGGAGGCCAACCGAATTTCTTCACGGTCTCTAGGGCACCGCGGCAAAAGAAAATAGTCCTCATGGCATTGTCATCAAACCATGTTTCATTTTCATCATGAAAAATATGCTTACGCTTAAAAAAATCTTCATTTTCTAAAAAATACACCTGCAATCTTGCATTGGGTAAGGATGCAACCTTAATTTGTAATGGATAATCGTCGCTGTCCACTTGAACATTGATCCCAGATAATCGAACCACTTCGTGTAAACGGTGTCTTCTTTCATTAATAACACCAAATCTTGGCATGATACAACGTACTTCTAACCCACTGTCATTGCTTTTAATTGCGAGTTTATTGATCACCTCTGCAAATTCTGTCATCTCTAAATAAGGCGACATTTCTGTGGCAATATATAAGATTCGTTTTTTTTCTGACATTCCTTTAATAGTTTAACTAAGTAACCTCAATGAGTTGGCAAAGGTACGGATTTAAAAGGACTTTAGAAAACCCTAAAAAAGGCCAATTATTAAGGGTTTGAAAGGGGTATTCTAGACATTTGGTTGTAAATTGCGTGGCAACTGAAACGGTACAAAAATGGGAAAATTTCTTAAAATAGGGTTCTTTTTTCTTTTAGGTATCGCCTTGATATGGTGGAGTTTACATCAAATTCCTGCCGAAGAATGGACAAAATTTACCCTTGCTTTAAAAAATTCAAAACTTTGGATTGTATTTCCGGTCTTTGTGATCTTAGGCCTCTCTCATTTTGTACGTGCTTTAAGATGGCGCTTGCTCATGGAACCCTTAGGATATAGACCAAGTATTGCAAATACCTACCTTGCTGTGCTGATTGGATATTTGGCAAATTTAGCGATTCCCCGACTTGGTGAAGTGCTAAAATGTACGCTACTCGCCAAATATGAACATATCCCTGCAGAGAAAATTGTAGGTACCATTGTAGCCGAAAGGGCCTTTGATGTCATTAGTCTTGGGATTGTTTTTTTAATGGCACTTGGCTTGCAATTTAATGTCATTGAAGCTGGATGGAATCAACTTAAAAGTCAAGCCGCTGAACCAGTGGTGAACTCAAATGAGGGCGATTGGAAAATGTTACTCCTTATTGGAATAGGTGTTTTATTGATTGGCTTGTTTTTGATTTTCAGAAAACGCATCCCTAAAATAGTTGCCTCTTTAAAAAATATTATGAGTGGCATTTGGGAGGGCGTGATCAGTGCAACTAAATTAAAACAACAGAAATTATTTTTTCTATACTCCTTTAGTATTTGGTTTTTGTACTTATTAGCGACTTACGTGGGGCTTTATGCAACTCCTGGAACAGAGAGTAGTTTTGCCACCGCAATTAGTTGCTTAGCCTATGCAAGTATCGGCATGATCCTCACACCAGGCGGAATTGGTGCTTATGCTTATTTTATGGCAAAAGTGTTAGAGCTGAATGGTGTAGATTACACATTGGGACTTGCCAATGGCACTTTACAATGGTTCTCACAATTCTTAATCGTCATTGTATTGGGTGGAATCAGTTTAATTTTATTACCAATTATCAATAAACAAGCAAAGTAAGATGCGCTCAGTGGAACAAATAGCACAAAAGATCATGACGCTCGATCAAGCAAAAGCATTCATGCAAGCTTGTAAGATCACCGGAAAGACAGTGGCATTTACCAATGGCTGTTTTGATATTTTACATCCAGGTCATTTATTTTCATTGGCACAATCAGCTAAAGAAGCAGATTATTTATTAGTGGGTTTAAATAGTGATGCAAGTGTTAAAAGACTTAAAGGGCCAGAGCGTCCAATTAATAATACAGAAAGCAGGGCATCTATTTTGGCCAACTTGGTATTGGTGGATGTGGTCGTGGTATTTGAAGAAGATACGCCTTTACAATTAATTCAAACCCTCCTACCCGATGTGCTTGTAAAAGGTGGGGACTATACTATTGAAACCATTATTGGCGCAAAGGAAGTGGTTGCGAATGGAGGAAAAGTTATTATTAACCCTATCGTGGAAGGATTTTCTACTACAAATATTATTGAAAAAATAAAAAAATAAACATGCAATTTTTACAACAATTACAAATTCAAAAAGAAAACGAAGGTAGTTCTACTGGTGCGCAATGGATAAAAAGTAAAGGAGAGATGATTTTATCTTATTCTCCAGTGGATAATCAATTGATTGGTGCAGTGACCACAACTGACAAGGCAGCTTATGATCAAGTAATTGCAACTGCACAAAATGCATTTATAGAATGGCGTAATTGGCCAGCACCTAAAAGAGGAGAAGTCGTAAGACAATTAGGAGAAGCTTTGAGAAAAGATAAAGAAGCACTAGGTCAATTGGTAAGTTATGAAATGGGTAAAAGTTTGCAAGAAGGATTAGGTGAAGTGCAGGAGATGATTGATATCTGCGATTTCGCAGTGGGCTTATCAAGACAATTATATGGACTAACCATGCACAGTGAAAGACCTTCTCATAGAATGTATGAACAATGGCACCCAATGGGTATTGTTGGAATCATTTCTGCTTTTAACTTCCCTGTTGCGGTATGGAGTTGGAATGCTGCGTTGGCATGGGTTTGTGGAAATGTAACAATTTGGAAGCCTAGTGAAAAAACACCATTGTGTGGTAACGCGATTCAAAAAATTGTTGAAAAAGTATTTGCGAATAATGATGTTCCAGAAGGTGTAAATAATTTAATTCAAGGAGGTCGTGAAGTGGGTGAATGGATGAGTAGAGACACCAATATTCCTTTAGTATCTGCCACAGGCTCTACGCGCATGGGCAAGGAATTGAATAAAGAAGTGGCAGGACGTTTAGGTAAAACAATTTTAGAATTAGGAGGCAATAATGCCATCATCATTACAGAACATGCCGATTTAGACATGTCTTTAATTGGTGCGGTGTTTGGAGCTGTTGGTACTGCAGGACAAAGATGTACAAGTACAAGAAGGTTGATCATACATGAAAAGATCTATGACCAATTTGTAGAAAAATTAGTTAAAGCTTACCAACAAATTAAAATCGGAGATCCATTGGACAGCAATAATCACATGGGTCCGTTGATTGATAAAGCTGCGGTAGAAATGTATTTAAATTCAATTGAAGCTTGTAAAAAAGAAGGTGGTCACTTTATAGTAGAAGGTGGCGTACTCGAAGGAGATCAATATGCTAGTGGCTGTTATGTAAAACCTTGTATTGCAGAAGCAAAACCACAATATCAGATTGTTCAACACGAAACTTTTGCACCCATCTTATACCTTTTAAAATACCAAACTATCGAAGAAGCAATTGCTATTCAAAATAATGTACCTCAAGGTTTATCTTCTGCTATCATGACATTGAACATGAGAGAATCGGAATTATTCCTTTCAGCTAAAGGAAGTGACTGTGGTATTGCCAATGTAAATATTGGAACAAGTGGCGCCGAAATTGGTGGTGCATTTGGTGGTGAAAAAGAAACTGGAGGCGGAAGAGAAAGTGGATCTGATGCCTGGAAAGCCTATATGCGCAGACAGACCAATACCATCAATTGGAGTACTCAATTGCCACTTGCTCAAGGTATCAAATTTGATTTTTAATTTTTACTATGTATAAATTTTTCCTAACATTATTATTGTATACCTGTTCCTTATTTGTATGGGGACAGGATACAAAATTTTGGCATTGGAAAGACCTCGAAAAAGATGGCGTGCATGGCGTGAGTCTTTTTAAAGCGCAGCAGCTTTTAGCAGATTTAAAGTTAAAGCCCACCCCTATTATTATTGCAGTCTTAGATGGTGGAATTGATACAACACATCCACAAATCAAGCCAATACTATGGCGTAATCCAAAAGAAATACCAGGCAATGCTTTAGATGATGACAAGAATGGTTTTGTGGATGATTTGCATGGATGGAATTTTTTAGGCAATGCTGCTGGTGAAAACATCAATAAAGCTTCTGATGAAAAATCAAGAGTGTACCATCGTTATAAAAATGAATTTAAACAAGATAAATTAGATAGTACTTCTTGGGATTTAACCAAGAAGCAGGCTTACAAAATATGGCAACAAGCTGCTGCTGAAATTGTTTTTACAGACGAGGATGCAGACAACTTATCCTTTATCAAAATGGCAAGGAATGCGGTGGTTAAAATGGGTGTTATTTTAATAAGAGAAATAGAGGATAGTAATTTTACAACAGAGCAATTGGAAACCTATCAACCAATTGGAAAATTAACAGCAGATACAAAAATTTCTTATTTAAGAACGATGCAAGCTTTAGGGATTGATCGTTTGGCAGGGCATCATTCAATTGTAGAAGATCTCAATGAATATATTTCTGGTAAAGAGCAATCAGCCGTCTCTATAGACACGCCTCCGGAAGATTTAAGAAAAAAAATCACAAAAGACCAATACGTCAATTTCAATGATCAATATTATGGCAATAACGATATTACTGGGCCAAATGCAAAACATGGTACGCATGTAGCAGGATTGGCTGCTGGTATTGTAGATACTAACTTTACTAAATCTAATTTTAACAATCCTATTCAAATAATGGGATTGCGTGTTGTACCAGATGGGGATGAATACGACAAGGATGTTGCATTAGGCATTCGATATGCAGTTAACAATGGTGCCAAAATTATTAATATGAGTTTTGGTAAATCCTATTCACCAGAACAACCATGGGTAGATAGTGCCATTCGTTATGCGGCTTCAAAAGATGTACTCATTATTCATTCCGCAGGCAACGAATCTTATGACTTAAATAGTAAATCAGTCTACCCTAGCCCTTATTCAAACGTATTTAAGGACAGAGCAAATAATATGATGACTGTTGGTGCAAGTAATGACCCGGTGATAGCAGAAAGTATCTTAACAGACTTTAGTAATTTCGGAAATCAAGTTGTAGACCTGTTAAGCCCTGGGAATAAAATTTATTCAAGCTTACCCAATCAACAATACGGTTTTTTAAATGGTACGAGTATGTCTGCTCCTGTTTTAAGTCATATTGCAGCTCTAGTTCGTGCTTATTTTCCTAAACTGAGTGCAACACAAGTAAAATCCATTCTTTTACAAAGTTGTTGGAAACCAAGTGACGAAAATATGTTGTTCCCAATTCCAAAAAAAGACCAATCAAAAAAATTGAATGAAATTAGTGCGGAGGGTGGGATCATCAATGCTGCATTATGTATTCAAAATGCGCTCATCTTTCAAAAAAATATGTCTAAAAAAAATAATAATTAATAACAATACCTATACATGTCCAGACCAAGCACCACAGAGTACGCCCCCTTTTTTCAAACCTATATCAATTATACAAGTGGGAAAGATTATGAGATTTTAGTAAAACAATACCATGACAGATTAGTGGATTCATGGAACGCTATTCCATTGGAGAAAATAAAATACGCATATGGTCCAGAAAAATGGACAATACAGCAAATGTTTCAACATGTAATTGATACAGAAAGAATTTTTGCTTACCGCGCACTTGCCATTGCAAGACAAGATAAAACTGCCTTACCAGGCTTTGATGAAAATAGCTATGCGGCCAATGGAGATGCAAGCCACCGTAATTGGAAGGATATGTTAATTGAATGGAGGACAGTAAGACAAGCAACTAATTTATTATTTGCTTCATTTACTCCTGAGCAAATGAAAACAAAAGGCAATTGCAACGGACATGATGTGACTGTAAATGCACTTGGGTTCATCCTTTTTGGACATGCCCTGCACCATTTGCATATCCTTAAAGAGAGATATGATATATAATTGAAATTGAGTTACACTTTGTATAACTCAATTAAGAATT
>JBMOFB010000068.1:0-7918 GCA_049314475.1 Sediminibacterium sp. | reverse complement strand
CTATAACAAGTAACGCAGACATAATCCATTCCAAAATGGTAGTCTAAATGAACATTGATTTCATTTCCTTTATGTACAATTTCTGCTAGCACCATTCCCCTATCTCCCTTTGTTAATTCATGAACATTAAAATCCTTGGCAAAATCAATTCCCAATTGTTCATATTTTTTATACATGGCTTCCTTGGCTGCCCATAAAAAAGCCAACTGATTCAATTGATCTTTTTCTTCTAAGTTGGCAATCATCGCTTTCTCCTTTTCATTTAAAAATTTATGCGACACTTTTAAAATACGAGGGTGAATCAATTCAATATCAATCCCTATCGGTTGATCGTCCACGGCACAGGCTGCATAACCTTTACAATGTGAAAATGAAAAATGAAAAGGTAATCCTATTAAATAGGGTTTTCCATTATCCGCCATCACCAATTGGCTTAAATCCGCTTCTGGCATCATTAATTTAAACAACAATCGAACCGCCAAATGTTGTGTCCTTCTTTCTTCGTTGGCAATAGGAATCGCCAGCTGCACATCTGTCTCAAAAAAGGCCGCAGGTTCTTGAATGGACCAGATGGCTAAATGAGCGGTCTCGTTAATATTTTGTTGATAAAAGAATGGCATTTTGATTTAGATTGCAGTCTGTTTTAAAGGCCGAAAATAAACATAAATCGATTAAGATGATATTATCAGATTCACGCATACTCCAAGAAATTGAAAAAGGAACCATTAAAATTGAACCCTACGATCGTAAAGACCTAGGAAGCAATAGTTACGACGTGCACCTAGGAAAGTGGTTGGCGACTTATGACAACGAGGTGCTTGATGCTAAGGCACACAATACCATTACCTATTTTGAAATTCCTGAGGAAGGATTTGTTTTAGAACCAAAAGGCTTTTATTTAGGCGTTACTTTAGAATACACAGAAACGCATGCCCATGTACCTTTTTTAGAAGGCAAGTCTTCTACTGGTCGTCTTGGAATTGATATTCATGCAACAGCAGGAAAAGGTGACGTTGGTTTCTGTGGCTATTGGACCCTTGAAATCTCTGTTAAGCAACCGGTTCGTGTGTACAAAGGCATGCCCATTGGACAATTGATTTACTTCCCTGTGGATGGTGAAATTGAAGTGAGCTACAATAAAAAAGCAAACGCTAAATACAGTGGCCAACCTGAGAAGCCTATCGAGAGTATGATGTGGAAGAATCAGTTTTAAGTCGATAAGCCCTCACCCATTTCAAAACATCTGCATAACTAGCTAGTCCTGCTGCTTGTTGATTCCATTTTAAAAATTGATCATACAACTGCGAGGATGCTTGTATTTGCTTCCCTGCTCTTGCAGCAAAAAATGCTTTTATATTCGCACGATCTCTTAATACGGCAGGGCTTAATAATGACCTGTTTTTTTCTATTTGCGTTTTCCAAGCATCAAAACCTTTGTTTCCAGCTAATAATAGTAACTGTGCATCCTGCGCGTAACTGAACATTTGCAATAACATGGAATACTTTAAATAAGGATCATTGGACTCGGATGCAACCACAAAAGCAATAAAATTGGCTTCTGTTTCGGAAGCATAGCCTAATTGATGCGCCATTTCATGCGCAATGGTATAAGGCTGGGTTAGTATAGGAAGGTCGGATCTAATAATCGCCTCGCCTGTAATAGGTTGATAAAAAGCTAAAAATCCAATATAATCCCCCAAATTAGGGAAGATGGCTTTTTTAATGCTTTGATGTTGAATTTTAAACTGAGGGTAACCATTGTCAAGTTTGTTGTAAGCTCGTTGCACATCGGCCACCGTTTGGTCAAAATTAGGTTCGATCCCCTTGTTATGTATTAATGTCTTTTTTGCTTGGTTTAATTCGTCAATCAATTCATAAGTTAATGCATTCATTTCGGAGATTGCGACTTCAGCATTTTTTGGGTTTTGAAGTTTTAAATGAAATCTGCTTGACAAGTCTGGTTGCAAATAGTTGAATCCCCAAATAAGTTGAAAAACAACGATTAATTTAATTCCAAACCAAGATAGATGAATCAAGAGAAATCGAATTTTTTGTCCAAATTGATTGAAATTTTTAAATAAATTGAATTTATGTATTAATTTGATTATCAATAATATAATTAATAATATATAAACTAATTCACCTAAAGCAAAAGGCAGACTCCCAAATAGGAACCTTAAGCCAGATGTACCAACCCTAAACAATCCTTGCGTATAAAAGCTAGTGACCAATTCGGGCGCAAATGGCGCTAAAAAAGACAATACAAACAGCATAATCCAGATGGAAGGTAAAATGAACTTGCTTAAACCCGGTCTAAATCGATACATTTGTACAGAATAATTATCTAGTAAAATTAGTATAAACTTTGTCTTTTGACCTATTTTTACTAACTTTGCAACCCTTAAAGTACGGATATGGGCCAGAACAGGACATTTCAAATTCCATTTGTAGGCTTAACAGCTGGAGAACATGAATTCGAATACCGTATTGAGGACCAGTTCTTTTTAGATTTTGGACCACAAGATTTCAGTAATTGCCAAACCAAAGTGAAGCTCCGATTGGAAAAGCACTCAGGTTTTATGCAGTTACATTTTGATATTGACGGGACAATTGATACCCTATGTGACAGATGCGGAAATCCACTTAGTGTTCAACTATGGGACGAATTTAACTTAATTATTAAATTAGTTGATGACGCCGACAAGATGAACAGTGAAGAGGAAGATCCTGACATTTTTTACCTAGATCGTAGCGATAGTATTTTGTCTATTGAAAGTTGGATTTACGAATTCATTAGCCTAAGCGTTCCTTTGCAAAATATTTGCAAATTGGATGAAAAAGGTAAATCAACTTGTAACCAAAAAGTAATAGACCAACTGAATTTTTTCAATGAAATCCCTCCTTCAGAAGCGCCATCAAAAACGCTTTGGAAAGGATTAGATCAGTTCAAAAATTTAGAAGAAGAAGATGCGAATGCATCTGATGAGAACTCGCAAACAGCGAGTGATGATGCTGCGAATGCGTCTGATGAGAACTCGCGAAATGCGTCTGATGGTGAAGCGGAAGATTAGACGAGTTGAAGTATTAGTAATAGTTGAATAGAAAATAATATAGATTAAAAATTTAAAAAATAAGAGATGCCTAATCCTAAACGCAGACACTCACAACAACGTAGCGCTAAAAGAAGAACACACTATGTTGCTCAAGAAGTTACATTAAGCAAAGATGGTACAACTGGAGAAATCCACGTTCGTCACCGTGCGCACGTTCAAGAAGGAAAATTATTCTACAAAGGAAAATTAGTAGCTGAGAAAGCACCTTTAAAAGCTTAATTGGTCAATGAACATTGGTATAGATATGATGGGTGGAGATTTTGCACCGATCGAAGCTGTAAAAGGCGTGAAACAATATCTATCCAATAATCAACACAATATTTTTTGTATAGGTGATGCAACCCAGTTGGAAGAACTCTTTCAGCAACATGGGATTGCATCACCTTTTTTGCATTTGGTAGACGCCAGAGAAGTCATTGGATACCATGAACACCCTACTAAAGCCTTAAAGGAAAAGCCTAATTCTTCTATTGCGATTGGTTTTCGCTATTTAGCAGAGGGGAAGATAGATGCCTTTTTAAGCGCAGGAAATACCGGTGCAATGTTAGTTGGGGCAATGTTTACTATCAAACCAATACCTGGTGTTCTAAGACCAACCATCGCAACACTTTTACCAAAATTAAATGGCAAAACAGGCATCTTGGTGGATGTAGGTTTGAACACGGATTGTAAACCAGAACAACTAAACCAATTTGCCATTTTGGGCAGTTTATACGCAAAACATATCTTAAATATCAATGCCCCAACCGTGGGTTTATTAAATGTTGGTTCCGAAGAAGGAAAAGGCAATTTATTAGCACAATCCACTTACCCACTTTTAAAAGAAAATAGCCATATTCATTTTATTGGCAATGTCGAAGGTCGTGATGTATTTAATGACAATGCGGATGTGGTTGTTTGTGATGGATTTACTGGAAATGTTATTTTAAAAACTGCGGAGGCAATGTATGATGCTGCTGCACACCAAGGTCTTGAAAATGATGTATTTTTTGGACGATTCCATTTTGAAAATTATGGTGGCACCCCTGTCTTAGGTGTAAACAAACCAGTGCTAATTGGTCATGGTATTAGCAATGCAAAAGCATTTTCAAATATGATTACATTGGCTGAAAAAATGATTGACACTAAATTTTGCGAAATCATAACAAGCAATTTTGCTAACATCCTTTAGTATTCGTTTTTTTTAACTTAATTTCATCCTTAATAAAAACAACCAGTTTATGTGGTTAAATAATGTTTTAGAAACCATTGGCAATACCCCAATCATTCGATTAAATAAAGTGAGTGAAGGCATCCCAGGAACGATCTTGGCAAAAGTGGATTATTTTAATCCTGGAAATTCTATCAAGGATAGAATGGCTTTAAAAATGGTCGAAGTGGCCGAAGCAGAAGGTAAATTAAAACCGGGCGGAACAATCATAGAATGTACCAGTGGCAACACAGGCATGGGCTTGGCCTTAGCAGCTGTCGTAAAAGGATACAAATGCATTTTTACAACAACCGATAAGCAAAGTAAGGAGAAAATGGATATTTTAAGAGCTGTAGGCGCCGAAGTGATCGTCTGCCCTACCAATGTTGCACCAGAAGATCCTGCAAGTTATTATTCTGTAGCAAGGAAATTAGCTGGTGAAATTTCTAACTCTTTTTTCTTTAATCAATATGATAATTTAGCCAACCGACTAGCGCATTATGAAACGACTGGGCCAGAAATTTGGCGTCAGACAGAAGGTAAAATCACCCACTTAGTTTGTACTGCAGGCACTGGTGGTACCATCACTGGAACAGCAAAATATTTAAAAGAACAGAACCCCGATATTCAAATATGGGCAATCGATCCAATAGGCTCCTTGTTGACCCATTATTTTCAAACAGGCGAAATTGATATGAATTATGTACATCCCTATATTGCAGAAGGCTTTGGGGAAGATTTTGTACCTCAAAACTATGATATGTCATTCATAGATCATTTTGAACAAGTGGCAGATAAAGAAGGGGCTTTGATGACCAGAAGACTTGCAAAAGAAGAAGGATTATTCTGTGGATATAGTGCAGGAGGTTGTTTTCAGGGGCTCCTACAATTAAAAGATAAATTAAAACCGACGGATGTAGTTGTTTGTATTTTTCATGATCACGGAAGTAGATATGTTGGGAAAGTATACAACGATGATTGGATGAAATCCAAAGGTTTTATAGATTAGTTTCAAGAAATTTTAGTGTCGCTTTTGATAGCCTAGCTAACGGATGTTAGTTGCTTAAATTGTATCTTTGACTTTCAATATTTAAATTATGAATAAGTACAGATCTGGCGTTTTATACGGTAAGGAATTAGAAGCTTTATACAATGATGCTAAAGACAATCATTTTGCCATCCCTGCAGTCAATACCACTGGAACTGATACAATCAACGCAGCAATTGAAACAGCAGCAAAAGTAAAGTCTCCTATTATCATACAATTCTCTAACGGCGGTGCGCAATTCATTGCAGGAAAGGGCATGCCTAATGACAATTTACAAGCCAATATTCAAGGGGCGATTGCGGGTGCATTACATGTACATCAAGTGGCTAAATTTTATGATGTGCCTGTTATTTTACACACGGACCACGCATCTAAAAAATGGTTGCCATGGATTAGTGCTTTAATTGATGAAAGTGAAAAGTACCACAAGTTACATGGACAACCTTTATTCAGTTCTCATATGTTGGATTTATCTGAGGAACCAATCGAAGAGAATATCCAAACTTCTGTTGAATTCTTTAAACGTATGGCACCTTTGGGCATGAGTATAGAAATTGAATTAGGTGTGACTGGTGGTGAGGAAGATGGCGTTGATAATAGCGGCATTGAAAATGATAAATTATACACACAACCAGAACATGTTGCTTATGCTTATACCAAATTAGGTAAAGTCGGCAACTTATTTACGGTCGCTGCCGCTTTTGGTAATGTGCACGGGGTATATAGTCCAGGCAACGTAGAATTAAAGCCTGAGATTTTACAAAATAGTCAATTACATATTGAAAAGACTTTGGGTACTGCACCTAAACCAGTTTATTTTGTATTCCATGGCGGGTCTGGTTCTCCTCAAAATCAAATACGAGAAGCGATTGGATATGGCGCAATTAAAATGAACTTAGACACCGATTTACAATGGGCATTTTGGGATGGTGTTTTAGGCTATTATAAAAAGAATGAAGCTTATCTTCAGACTCAATTGGGTAACCCAGAAGGTGCTGATAAGCCAAACAAAAAATATTATGACCCTAGAGTTTGGTTAAGAAAAGGCGAAGAGTCTTTCATCAAACGTTTAGAGCAATCCTTTGACGACTTAAACTGTATCAACAGAAACGCTTAAATCTGTCCCTATGCGTGAAAAATTAGAAGACATTGAGGTTAACCTAACTGGAGAAGATTTGAACCATTCCGATGCTGCTGACAGATCAAGATGGTTTAAAAGAATCCGAAAAGGTATTCATACTTCAACTGCAGATAAAAAAGAAATACCAGAAGGATTATGGACAAAGTGTCCTACCTGTAATCATATTTGTACAAGTACCGATTTGAAAGAAAATTTGTACATCTGTGACAAATGTAACTACCACCATCGGATTGGCAGTGATGAATATTTTAATATCTTATTTGATAACCAAGAATGCACTGTTCTATTTGATGAAATCAAAAGTAAGGACGCACTTAATTTTACCGATCTTAAGAATTACCAAAAACGTTTAGATGAAATACATTCTAAAACAGATTTGAAAGATTCTATGCGAGTTGGTGTTGGTAAAATGAATGGAGAAGGTTATGTTGTTGCTTGTATGGATTTTGAATTCATTGGTGGATCTTTAGGAAGTGTCATGGGCGAGAAATTTAGCAGAGCCGTAGATTATTGTATTGATCATAGACTCCCCTTTTTAGTCATTAGTAAAAGTGGTGGTGCACGTATGATGGAAAGTGCATTTAGCTTGATGCAATTAGCAAAAACAAGTGGGAAATTATCTCAGTTAAGTGATGCTAAATTGCCATTTATTTCATTGCTAACAGATCCAACTTTTGGTGGTATTTCTGCCAGCTTTGGTATGTTGGGTGATCTGAATATTGCAGAACCAGGTGCTTTGATTGGTTTTGCAGGTCCAAGGGTCATTAAAGAAACCATTAAGAAAGATTTACCTCCAGGTTTCCAACGTTCTGAGTTCTTGTTAGAACATGGATTCCTCGATTTTATAGTGGATAGAAAACAACTGAAGCAGAAATTATCAGAAGTTGCTTTTATGTTTAGAAGCTAATCCCTATTTTTAGCTTATTTTTGTTTCCCGGTAACAATTTTTGGTACCGGGATTTTTTTTATGGCGAAAGCACCCAAATCAATAGAATTAAACAATAGGCAGGCCTATTTCAACTACCAGATAGAAGATAAATATGTGGCAGGCATTGTATTGATGGGTACTGAAGTCAAGTCTATTAGAGCAGGCAAGGTGAGTTTCAATGATTCATTCTGTTTTTTTGACAAGGGAGAACTCTGGGTCAGGTCCTTGTTCATCAACGCCTACTCTCATGGAAATAAGAATAACCATATCGAAGTACATGATCGAAAATTGTTGTTAACAGCAAGAGAGTTAAAAAAGATAGAGGCGCAAACCAAAGAAAAAGGATTTACCATTGTGCCACTTCGTATTTTTTTTAATGACAAGCATTATGCTAAAATGGAGATTGGAATTGGTCGCGGAAAAAAAGAATACGACAAACGCGAAACCATCAAGAACCGCGATATCGATAAAGACATCAAGCGCATCCTCGCTAAATAAT
>JBMOFB010000067.1:0-8012 GCA_049314475.1 Sediminibacterium sp. | reverse complement strand
TATCTTCTGGATCAAGACCAGTCCAAGGACTCCATATTGCTAAGTTTTGACCTTGAGCATACAATCTTCCACCAGTAAACAATGGCTTACCATTTGGTCCCTTAAGTGCAGGAAGTTGATAAGCAACTACTAAGTTTCTGAAACGAACGAATCTTGCATCCTCAATATCGTCAGAAGTAAAACCTCTATCAACACCAGATCTTTGGTATCTTTTAATATCACCTGGAGCAGTCCATTGGTTGTTGATTAACTCTCTAGAACCTCTAACAGCAGACTGGTAACCTGGAATACCTCTTGTAACCCAGCTCTTGATGTTATTGTATCTTTCAACCTCAAATTGATAAGAGAATAAACCAGAGATTGAGAAGGCTTTGTAGCGAATTTCAAAATCAACACCACCTTGGTGTCTTGGTAAGTAGTTACCGAATTTATCAAATTGCCCCGCTTTAGCCTGGTCGTTAGTTACAGTACCATCTGGTGCTTCGTAACGTGGATTACCAGTGGCAGGATCCACACCTAAATAATTAAGTGTATAGTGTGTACCATAAGACAAACCTTTTCTAATCACGAATGTTCCTAAGAAGAACTCATTCACGGCACCTAAGTTTTCAATTGTATTCTTATTGTAAGAATGGTTTAAACCAAGTGTTAAACCAAAATCACGGCTTTTGATCACATCTACTTTTGCATTTAACTCCAAACCTTTGTTAGACATTCTACCAGCATTGATGTACAAGCTAGAGAATCCAGTTGTACCAGACAATGGTTGGTTAACAAATAAATCTAAAGTTTGCTCATCATATGCATCTAAGTTGAAACGAGCACGGCCATTCCAAACACTGAAGTCGATACCAATATTAGATTTTTGAACTCTCTCAATTTTTAAGTTTGGATTACCCGGGCCAGTAGGTGCTAAACCTGTAAGGGTTGAACCAGCGTACTGAGTTGTACCAAAACTAGGCACCTGAGGACCTTGATAGTTGGTAACAGATTGTAATCCCGCACCATAAGAAGATGTTTGGATTGAACCAATATTTGGAATGATACCAAATGACAATCTCAATTTCAATTCAGAGAAGATGGATTGCTTGCTCAAGAAACGCTCGTTTAGAGCATTCCAAGTAAAACCAGCAGACCAAGAAGTTACTTCTCTATTCTCTTCGTTTACAATTCTTGAAGTTCCGTCACGACGAATATTTGCATTCAAAGAGTACTTATTGTCATAAGTATATTTTGTTGTTGCAAAGTAAGAACGGATACCAAATCCAGATTTTGCACTAGATGCATTTTGAGGATATGTTGCTGCACCATTTGTTGGCAAAGGACCAGCACCTTGACCTGTTTCAGTCAAACGCTTATCCAAGTTAAACAAAGTGAAACCTAAAGCTCTTTGGAAGCCTCTAACAACCTCGAAGTTAGCAGATGCTTCTAATTCAGATTTACCGAATCTTTCGCTATAAGCAACAGATGAAGTGTTGATGAACTCTGTGTATAAACCACCTGATTCTTGAGTAACACCAGATTGGAAAGATTGTAAAGAACCAACAAAAGAATTAGGGTTTACATAACGTCTAACAAAATTTGTAGACGAGGTTACACCCAAATTATTCCTTACTGTTAAAGTAGGTAAAATTTTATACGCTAATAAACCATTACCAACTAATTTGATCTGATCAAAAACTCTACTTGTATTTTGAAGGCCTTCAAGTAGGTTAGCAACGTTTTTTAGTGCCATTGTACTGTTTGCACCAAAATTCAAACTTCCGTCTAAATTATAAGGATTCTCATAAGTCTTAGCTCTGAAAGTCATTTGGAAAGGATTTCTAGTAGAATTACCTTGAGCCTCACCTTCAGATTGTTGTGTTTTTGAGAAACCTATAGTTGAGTTAAATTGTGCTGTAAATTTATCGGTTGAATGGTCTAAGTTAAAACGTAATGTATAACGTTTAAGGCTAGAATAAATATCAATACCCTCTTGATCAAAATAAGCTCCAGATAAGAAGAACTTAGTTCTATCAGATCCACCACTTAAAGTTAATTCATGTGATTTTGAGATACCCTCTCTGTAAAAAATATTTGCATAATCAATATCAATATTTCTTAAGCTATCTAAAGACTTTGCTTTAGATGCAGCAGTCATACCTGCTGGTATTGCTGGATTATTTGGAGACCAAGTCCATCCTGGATTGTTCACAATTTTTTCTCTTTCCTCATAAGCCAACATCTCACGTGTATTCATCATGTTTAATCTGTCGAAATTAGGGCGTCTAGTGATACCGTATTGTGATTTATACGTTACGATGTTTTTACCAGTTTTACCTCTTTTAGATGTGATAACAATTACACCCGTACCTCCTCTAGCACCATAGATTGCAGCTGCAGTCGCATCCTTCAATACAGTGATAGATTCAAAATCGTCCGGGTTAAGTGTTTGCATGTCAAATGCAGGAATTGGCACACCATCTAATACATATAAAGGCTGTGCACCAGCACCTTGAAGTGATTTAATACCACGAATCGTGATTACCGCACTAGAACCTGGTTGACCAGATCCAGAGTTCACCAACATACCTGGAACACGACCTTGGAAAGCTTGGTCGAATGAACCTACTGGTACATCGTTTACAGTTTTACCACTAATTGTAGTTACGGCACCCGCGAATTTAGATTTACTTTCACGAGCGTACCCTGTAATTACAACTTCTTCTAATACCGCTTCTACAGATGCTAATTCAACATTGATTGTAGAAGCATTACCAATCGTTCTTGAAAGCTTTTCATATCCTACAATACTGAAGCTAACAGACTTTTGATCTGTGACATTAATTTGGTAATTACCATTTGCATCAGATAAAGCATTCACTTTACCAGCGTTCACTGTTACGCCTCCTAATCCTTGCTTAGTCTTTTGGTCAACTATCTTTCCAGAGATCTTCTTGGACCCCTGAGCCAATACTTGAAGTGCAAAACAAAAAACAAGAGAAGACAATAAAACAACTTTTCTCATGTGATTAATTTTAAATTTGAATTCGAATATATACTAAATATTAACAAATTGTTATAAAAAAGCTAAAAAAAAAGGTGGAAATACGTAGTATAAATTTTATTTATATTGTGTATAAATATTTATCATCAAAATGAACGATTTATCAAACAATATTAAGATATGGGTGAGAACGGTGTAATGCTATATTAATTTAGTATTAATTCTTGCCTTTTGGTCGTTTACAGACGTCAATCCTTATTGATTCGGTTTAGTTTTGCGGATGCATTTTAACAAGGTTTTGGGAAATCCAATCATTGTGACAATGCGCTTTTATTAAGTACGCATTTCGAAATCAAATCAAATTAAATGAAAAAAACGATCTTGTTTTTAGCAAGCTGTATGATGACTATCATCAGTTTCGCTCAAATTACCACTTCATCTATTTCTGGTGTAGTCGTAAACGAGAAGAAGGAAGTAATGGTAGGTGCATCTGTTGTGGCAACACACGTTCCAACAGGTACAACTTACAAAACAGTAACTAACAAAACAGGTGCCTATGTGTTCCCAGCAGTAAGAGTTGGTGGACCATTTACAGTAGTTGCAAGTTATGTAGGTTATAAAAACAATCAAGTAGCCGATTTAAGTACCAACTTAGGTGTGGCAAGTAATATTGATTTTGTTTTATTAGCAACAGGTTCAAACTTAGCAGAGGTGGTTGTTTCAAGCAACAAAAGTGGCTTGTTCTCTAAGGAAAGAACTGGTGCTTCTCAACAATTTACCAGAAGAGACTTACAAAATATTCCTATTACTGGTGCTAGAACAATCGATGGTATTACAAAGTACAATGCCAACGGAAACGGAAGTTCATTTGGTGCACAAGATGCTCGTTTGAATAACTTTACAATTGACGGTTCTCAGTTCAATAACAGCTTTGGTTTAGGAAACTCTGCACAAGCCGGAGGTAGAACTGGTGCATCTGCTATTTCATTGGATGCCTTGGAGCAATTACAAGTGAACATCGCGCCTTACGATATTCGTCAGAGTGGTTTTACTGGTGCTGGTATCAACGCAGTAACAAGGTCTGGTACAAATGATATCGAAGGTTCTTACTATCAAACACAAAGAGACAATAGCTCAAGATACGTGGGTAACAAAGCTGCTGGTGTTCCAGTAGTCGCTTCTAAGTTTGATGAGAAAGTAAGTGGTTTCCGTCTTGGAGCACCAATTATCAAAAATAAATTATTCATTTTTGGTAACTATGAAACATTAGAGCGTACAGAACCAGGTACCACTTGGTTTTCTACAGGTTCTCCTATTGCAACAGGTACTCAAATTAGTAGAACAACTTATACCGACATGGAAACCTTATCTAATTTCATGAAAGATAAGTTTGGTTATACGACTGGACCTTGGGAAGGTTATTCTAATGCCAACAAGAGTGAAAAATTCTTAGTAAGATTGGATTGGAACATCAACGACAAGCATAAATTAACTGCACGTTATGTGCAACATGATTCTGAAGCAGAAATCAATATTTCTAATTCTAACTCAGCAGGTGCTGGTAACAGAACACAATCTGCATTGTCTATGGCATTTGCAAATAGCGGTTACATCATCATGGATAACACACGTTCTTATGTTTTAGAATTAAACAGTAAGTTATCAAACACTCTACATAATTCATTGATTATTGGTTATGATCAACAAATTGAAGATAGAAAATACAGAAGTGCATTGTTCCCAACAATTGATATCTTAAGTGGTACAACAACTTACGCTTCTGTAGGTTTTGATCCATTCACACCAGGTAACAAATTAGATTATAATACTTTTCATATTACCGATAACATTACAAAGTATGCTGGTAAGCATACTTTAACAGGTGGTCTTAATTTTGAAAAATATCAATCTAACAACTTATTTTACCCAGCATCTAATGGAGTATATATTTTTAGTTCATTAACAAGTTTCTACGCAGCAGCAAACGAAAGTTTAGCAAATGGTGGAAAGCCATCTGTAACAAATTTACCAACTCGTTTTCAGTACAGATATTCTGCTTTGCCAGGTGCGGTTGATCCAATGCAAGTGTTGAAAACAATGCGTTTAGATGTTTATGGTCAAGATGAATTTCAAGCAACTAAAAATATCAAATTAACATTTGGTTTAAGAGCTGCAATCATTGATATTGAACCAACTTCTTTAGAAAATCCAGCTGTTTCTGCTATGACTTTTGCTAAAGGCGAGAAATTGAATACATCAATCATGCCAACAGCTCAAATTTTATGGGAACCAAGATTTGGTTTCAACATAGATGTATTTGGTAATAAGAAAACACAATTAAGAGGTGGTACTGGTGTATTCACTGGCCGTCCTCCATATGTATTTATTTCAAATCAAGTGGGTAACAATGGTGTGTTAACAGGATTTATTGATAGTGATAACAGAGGTACAACTAAATATGGTTTTACTGCAAATCCTGGTCAATACTATATTCCTTCAACACCAACTTTACCTTCTACATTTGACTTAGCATTTACTAATCCTAATTATAAGTTTCCACAAGTTTGGAAAACAAATATTGCTTTAGATCAAAAATTACCTTTAGGTTTAATTGGTACAATCGAAGGTATTTACAACAATAATTTAAATGCAGTACATTATTATAACGCCAACTTAGATGTACCAACTGGAAACTTTGCAGGTGCAGATACAAGAAGTCAATTTGCAAGAACAGATGCTGGTGTAAGAGTAAATGATAACGTATCAAACGGTATCGTTTTAACAAACAAAGATGGTGCGTATTTTAAGTCTTTGACTTTGAAATTAGAATTACCATACAATAAAGGTGTATTTGGATCTTTTGCTTGGACTACATCTAATGCAAAAGACTTTATGAGCGCAGGTTCAATTGCATCAGGTAGCTGGACATCTGCAAGATCAATCAATGGTAACAATGATTTATCATTATCAAATTCTGATTTTGTTTCTCCAAACCGTTTAGTGGGTGTATTAGGATATAGATTAGAGTATGGTAAAAAAGGTGGTGGTGCTACTTCATTCACAATAGGTTATGTTGGTAACCAAGGTAATCCTTACACATATACAATCAGTGGTGATATGAACGGGGACAGAGTGAATAACAACGAATTGCTTTTTGTACCTAATGCATTCCAAGATATCAGGTTTATTCCTTTAACTGTAGGATCAAGAGTTTATTCTGAAGTTGAGCAACAAGCTGCTTATTGGAACTATATTAACCAAGACGATTATTTAAAAACACGTCGTGGTCAATATGCAGAAAGAAACGCATCATTCATTCCAATGTTACACCGTTTTGATTTATCTATTGTACAAGACATCTTTGTGGATGTAAAAGGCAAGCGCAACACAATTCAAATTAGAGCGGATATCTTGAACTTTGGAAACATGTTGAACGACAACTGGGGTGTGTCTCAAAGAGCAACGAACCCACAAGTATTAGCATTCCAATCTGTTGTAAACAATGTGCCTACTTATAGATTGGCTACAGAAAGATTTGCTAATGGTACAACAGGTTTAATCACAAATACCTTAAGCAAAAATGCATCTGTATTAGATGTATGGACAGCTCAATTAGGTATTCGTTATATCTTTGGAAAATAATTTAAAACCAGTCCTTTAAAGTAAATCTTAAATTATACTTTAACGACTATTAAAATATTTGCTTTAAACCGCCCCAATTGGGGCGGTTTTTTTATGCCTGCACAAACCATTTAAGTATTTCAAAGAACGCTTTAAAGATGAATGAATTTGAGAAGATTGTTTATTGAAAAAAATGTAGGAACTTAGAAATCTAAATTCAAGTATATGGCCATATCTGTATGGGAACAGTCAACCTATTTTGCTCCCAAAGACTTGGTGATTGTAGGCTGTGGATTTGTAGGATTGTGGACAGCCTATGAAGCCATCCATCAAAACCCGAAGCTGCAAATCACAATTCTAGAACGCGGCACTATTCCTTCTGGAGCAAGCACGCGCAATGCGGGCTTCTCTTGTTTTGGAAGTGTCTCCGAACTAATGTCAGATATTCAATTGATGGGTGAAGCTGCAATGCTCGAGACTGTGAAGATGCGCTATGATGGACTACAAAGAATTCAAGAAGTGTTTAAATCAAAAGAGATCGACTACAACCAGTGGGGCGGCTATGAATTATTTGAAGGAAAAAAAACTAACAAGAACACAAAAGCAAGTCAAGCAAGTAAAGGGGCAAGTAGTGATGAAAGTGGTCTGTATGATATTTCGAAACTAGAATCGGATATCGCTTATTTAAATAAAATTTTGGCACCTGCCTTAAAGACGCCAAAGAAGAATGGGAAATACTTACCCATCTATACCAATGCAAGTAAGGACATTCAAAAATTAGGTTTTCAAGGTATCGAGGCCTTGGCATTTAATCAATTAGAAGGACAATTAAATTCAGCAAAATTGGTATTGGCTTTACAAAAAGCAGTGCAGGCAAAAGGCGTTCAAATTCTATTTGGAACTGAAGTTAAAAAATTCAAAAGCCATAGCAAGGGTGTTACAATTACCACAAATTTAGAGGCACCTATACAAACAAAGCAATTTTTAGTATGCACCAACGGATTTGCAAAACAATTGATGCCTGGTTTAGATGTAGTGCCAGCAAGAGGACAGGTATTTGTGACAGAGCCTATTAAAAATTTATCCTTTAAAGGATGCTTCCACTTTGATGAAGGCTATTATTATTTTCGTAATCTAGGGAATCGTTTATTATTAGGAGGCGCAAGGAATGCAGATTTTAAAAATGAAAAAACATATTCATTAGAAACTTCAGCTACCATTCAAAAAGTGTTAGAGGATTTTATGATGCAACGTATCTTACCTAAGGGATCTAAGAAACCAAAAATTGAATTAAGATGGAGTGGCACTATGGGTATGGGCTCAATCAAAAAGCCAATCATTGAACAATTACAACCCAATGTTTACTGTGCAGTACGCATGAGTGGCATGGGAGTTGCGATTGCAC
>JBMOFB010000066.1:0-8084 GCA_049314475.1 Sediminibacterium sp. | reverse complement strand
ACTTATTGATTCAGCGCTTTACTTATTAAAACGTTTTTTTGTTGATTTGGTGAAGATAAAACGCCCTTCTTTCTAGAAGGGCGTTTGTATTTATTAGTTAACTTTGTCCAAATTTATTCAAGATGAGTGAAATATTAAACACCCCATTTACCCATAAGCATCTTGCATTGGGTGCGAAAATGGCGCCGTTTGCAGGCTATAATATGCCAATTAGTTATACAGGTATCAATGATGAGCATGCTGCTGTAAGAAACAGCGCTGGTGTATTTGATGTGAGTCATATGGGCGAGTTTGTTTTAAAAGGAGAAAACGCATTGGATTTAATCCAGCGTGTAACAAGTAATGATGCATCTGTATTAGAAGATGGTAAAGCGCAGTATAGTTGTTTGCCAAATACCACTGGTGGTATCGTGGACGACTTGTTGGTGTATTGCGTCGAAAAGAACAAAGTATATATGTTAGTGGTGAATGCATCCAATATCGAAAAAGATTGGAATTGGATTAGCAGTTATAATACCAAAGGGGTAGAGATGCATAATATCAGTGCTAAAACTGCACTTTTGGCTGTGCAAGGTCCAAATGCGACTAAGATTGTACAAAGCATGACCAAGATGGATGTGTTGAATCTGCCTTATTATAGTTTCGTAAAAGGCGACTTGTTAGGCATAGACAATGTATTGATAAGTGCAACAGGTTATACTGGATCGGGCGGTGTAGAGATTTATTTTGAAGACATCAATGACAATGCAAATAAAGTATGGGATGCCTTATTTGAAGCCGGTGCTGCATTTGGATTAAAGCCAATTGGCCTAGGTGCTAGAGATACATTGAGATTAGAAATGGGATTCTGTTTATATGGAAATGATATCAATGATACCACAAGTCCATTAGAAGCTGGATTAGGTTGGATTACAAAATTCACAAAAGCATTTACCAACTCAGAAAATTTAGCAGCACAAAAAGCAGCTGGTGTCACCAAAAAATTAGTTGGATTTGAAATGATAGATCGTGGTATTCCAAGACATGATTATGTGATTAAAAATGCTGCAGGTGATGCGATAGGTATCGTGACCTCTGGAACACAGGCGCCGAGTTTAGGCAAGGCAGTTGGTTTGGGTTATGTGGCTTCAGCCCATGCTGCTGTTGATTCCGACATTTATATTGATATACGAAATACTTTGGTGAAAGCAAAAGTGGTTAAGTTTCCTTTTAAATAAAATTTAATAAATTAAATAAAAGGGATTTGAATCATTTGATGATGATCATCATTATAGAGGGGGCAATTCGCCCCCTTTTTTATGCGGTAAATACTCGAAAATCATCTGTAGTTAAGTTGCATTTTTGAATCAAATAAATTTACCGTTATGAAAGGAATGAAAAACAAAGTACAGTTGATTGGACATTTAGGTGCCAATCCTGAAATCAAAGTATTTGACGAAAATAAAAAGCTAGCACAATTAAGTTTGGCCGTCAACGATGGGTTTAAAAATGCAGAAGGGGAGTGGCAGGATGACACGCAGTGGTTTAATTTAGTCGCTTGGTCCAAACTCGCAGACTATGCCGAAAAAAATTTACTCAAAGGTCAGGAGCTCGCGGTAGAAGGCCGTTTGGTGAACAATACTTATACCGATAAGCAAGATGTAAAAAGAACAGTATCAGAAATTGTATTGAATGAAATCCTTTTATTGAGTAAGCAAAAAAGCACAAAAGAGACTGAATAAATGGGTACAATTTGTATCTTTGCAGCCTATGCAAACAAACGATACATTGAAACCAACTTTACATACAATTCTTACACCGTCTTTATTAAAACTCTACGAAATTAAAAATAGCATTGTGGTCATTATTGATGTCTTTAGAGCGACTTCTACGATGGCGACTGCATTGTTCAATGGGGCTTCAAAAATTATCCCAGTAGATTCTGCAGAGCATTGCATTCAGATGGGTAAACAAACAGGTGGGATTACCGCAGGTGAGCGTGATGGAAAAATCATTCCTGGCTTGGCCTATGGTAATTCTCCTTCTGAATACCCAAGGTCATTCATTGAAAATAAAACTTTAGTGATTACCACAACCAATGGCACCAAGTTATTGCATATGGCATTGAACCAGGGAGCAAAGGAAATCATCACTGGGTCTTTTCCAAATTTGACGAAAGTAGTAGAATTTTTAAAAGCTCAAAATGCACCTGTTATTTTGGGATGCTCTGGTTGGAAAAACCGTTTTAATATAGAAGATGCACTCTTTGCTGGTGCTGTGATTGAGGAAATAAAGGACCATTTTACCATTCATTGTGACAGTAGTTTTATGGCCAATCAACTCTACAATCAAAACAAATCTAATTTATCTGAATATATCAAAACGGTTACTCATTGGCATCGATTGGCGGCTTATGGCTTAGAGGAAGACATGCTATATTGTGTTACCAAGGATATTGCCCCTTCCTTACCTATTTTTAAAAGTGGCGCTCTGGTTAATCATGGGTAGTTTTTCTGTAAAATAGCCTAAGAAGTTGTACATTTGCAAATTGCCCTTTTTGGAGAGGGTAATTTGCATTTTTAATTATGGCACTACCCTATCTTGTTAAACATATTTATAGTTACGGCACTGAAGAAGTGATACGTCGTGGTAAACGCATTTTTGCACTAAAAAATATCGAATTGGTAAAATTTGATCCAATGATTGGCAACATTCATTGTCGTGTAAAAGATGATGGCTACTCAACGTATTACAAAGTAACTATTGAAAATTTTACTTCTGCAGCAACCTTATCTTTAAGATGTGGTTGTCCTTATAATTTATCTGAAGTTTGTAGACATAAAGCAGCCGCTTTATTTTTCGTACAAGATCTAATGGATAAGAATCAGTTGGAATACCAGGCTGCTTCTTATAAGACAACCCATACTTTACTTAGAACAAAAGCCATCGATTTAAAGTCCATCAAAATGCTTTGTTCAGCAGATACTTTTGATAAGGCGGAGCAAACTTTAAAAACAATTCGTCCACATATTCTTTCGAGTGAAAATGAAAAAGTGGAAGCCGAGTTAGACATGAATGGTCAAACACTTCATTTGATTATTCAAAAAAATGAAGACCGTTTTTTTGATACTTCTTGTGATTGTTTATCAGAGACTGCTTATCCTTTATGTATTCATAAGACCATTTTATTATTGCAATTGTTTCAATTAAAAGGGGCAGATTACTTTGAAACCATTCGGAACTGGGATAGAGAAAAAAATAAGTTATTGGCCTTGTATGGGTATAGCCTAGCAGATGACATTAAAGATAAGTTTGAATTTACCTATCATGACGGTAAACCCTTTCTAAAGGTACTTGATCCAAGTATCCAAAGAGTGAATGGTGGAGAGGCAGTCACCAAAGCCCCTCCAATAGAAGTGGTTCGTTTTAATGCGCTTAGTAAAAAAACAGATTCATCCGATATGGATCTAACCACTTTGAATGGAGCACAAAAAACCATTCAACGCTATGGTTTAGTCATTCAAGAAGACGCACATAATTATCCTTATGTCTCTTTTCATGTGGTAAGAGGGGAAACCAACGAACTTGAAACGGAATTTGTAAGTAAGGTTGAAAAGATTGATATCTTAAAATTTGTTACACCCTATGATATGCATGAGGATGACAAAGTTTTATTGCAATCGGTGCGAAAACTACAACCGGTAGAAATGAGTAAGTATTTGAATAAGAATTCTCCTTTTCAAGGTATCTGGGATACCATTGTGCATGCGGATGAAGCAAGTTTACCCGATGAGACCAAGGAATTGATGCAAGAATATTTACATCCAAAAATGGAAAAACTATGGCGTGATTTATCAGAACACCCATTCACTTTCTTCGTTGGTCATAATAAAAGTTTTACCACAGCGAATTTGGTAAAATTAGAAATGATTTTTCATCCTGTTCAGCCAAGTTTCAAGGTAGAGAAAGAAGGGGAAGATTATATTGTACACGCGCAGGTGTTATTGCCATCAGGACCTGTAGATTTAGTAGACAACCTTGCGAAGTCTTATTTCATCTTCCAACAAGGACAACAGTTTTTCTACTGGAAAAACAGGGCAGACCTCAATTGGGTAGAACAATTTTTACCTAATGGGTACCAAAAAGTATCTGCTAAAGAGTGGCCTAATTATTTACAATCAACGGTCTTGCCTTTATCGAAAAATTATGTGGTGGCTTTGGATCATGTGTCTCAAGAAAAAGTGAAAGGGGTGAAGCCTCAATTACAAATTCTATTAAAAGAGAACGGGGACTATCTATTTTTTGAACCTTTATTTGTTTACCAAGATATTGTGGTGCAAAAGGAAGACGGTCCTTCTGTGATTCAGCAATTAGGCGATAAGCTCATGATATTAGAACGTGACTTAGCTGCAGAGCGTCAATTGGTGGGCATTATAGAGCAATTACATTCTGGATTCATTAGACCCAACGAGGGCAATGTATTGGCATTAAAAGGTTCCGAAGTATTAAAAAACAATTGGTTTTTCTTATTCATTGATACCCTAAAGGAAAAACAAATTCCATTGTTCGGCACAGAGCAGTTAAAGCAATTTAAGTTCAATACGGCTAAGCCAACGACTCGATTGTATATTAGTAGCAATACGGATTGGTTTGATGCTAAAGTAGAAATTTCATTTGGGGAACAAAAAGTGAGTATACAAGACATCAAGACGATGTTGATGAATAAGCAACAGTTTGTTCCATTAAAAGATGGCAGTTTGGGTGTTTTGCCAGAACAATGGTTGAACAAATATGCATTGTTATTCAAAGTGGGCGAAGGCAAGGCAGACAATTTAAAATTAAGCAAATACCATTTCTCTGTTTTAGATGAATTGTACCAGCAAAGAGACGAGGAAGAATTGATTTTCCAACTAGAAGGGAAATTTGAAAAAATTAGAGCACATTATACCATTGCGGATGTAAAACCTCCAGCGCATTTAGATCCAATTTTAAGACCTTATCAGGCAAGTGGATTCCAATGGTTGAATTATTTACACGATGTAGGCTGGGGTGGCATCTTAGCGGATGACATGGGATTGGGTAAGACCATTCAAACACTTTCTTTCCTACAACATTTAAAAGAAAAACAAGGTAAGTTATTGGCCTTAGTAGTATGTCCAACCACTTTGTTGTTTAACTGGCAAAATGAATTGAAAAAGTTTACGCCAAGTTTGAGTTTTATGATCCACCATGGTGGCACAAGAAACAAAGCAAAATTATCTGACGGCTCTGTGGAAGTGATCATTACCACTTATGGTACATTAAGGAGTGATATTAAAAACTTTGTAGAAGTCAAGTTTGACTATGTGATTTTGGATGAGAGTCAAGCCATTAAAAATCCAACTAGTAAAGTGACCAAAGCAGCATGTTTATTAGATGCTGGTAATAAGCTTTGTTTGAGTGGTACGCCTTTGCAGAACAATACTTTTGATATTTATGCTCAAATGAATTTCTTGAATCCTGGTATGTTGGGTTCGGTGGAATATTTTAAGCATAACTTTTCGATGCCTATTGATAAATTTGATGAAAAAGAACAAAAAGAGCATTTACGTAAATTTGTTTTTCCATTTATCTTAAGAAGAACCAAAGAGCAAGTGGCAAAGGATTTGCCAGAAAAGCAGGAGATGGTGTTATACTGTGAAATGGGTGCGGCGCAACGTAAAATTTACGAAGCCTACAGAAACGATTATAGAGATAAATTAATGGGACTGGTAGAAGAGAAAGGCGTGCAAAAAGCACAATTATCTATCTTACAAGGCTTGATGAAATTGCGTCAAATTTGTGATAGCCCTGCTATTATTAAAGATGAATCTTATCCAAATGAGTCGGTTAAATTAGAAGAGCTAACACGTGAGATTGCCGAAAATATTGGGGAACATAAGGCCCTTGTCTTCTCTCAATTCTTAGGGATGTTAGGTTTGATAAGAGCGTCGTTAACTAAGCTTGGCATTGATCATGAATATTTTGATGGAAGTAGTACCATCCAAGAAAGAGAAAAAGCAATTGAACGTTTCCAAAATGATCCTAATTGTCGTGTTTTCCTAATCTCTTTAAAAGCAGGTGGTGTGGGTCTTAACTTAACTGCAGCAGATTATGTGTATATCGTTGATCCTTGGTGGAATCCAGCTGTAGAACAGCAAGCTATTGACAGAACGCATCGTATTGGTCAAACAAAAAATATTTTTGCTTATCGTATGATTTGTAATGATACGGTAGAAGATAAAATTCTGAAACTGCAGGATCGAAAAAGATCGCTGGCAAAAGAATTGATTTCGGATGAAGACGGATTTATGAAGTCCCTCACCAAGGACGACATCAATTACTTATTTAGCTAGGCATTATTTTATTTCGGCTGCAGCGATATTGGCTTTTGGATTTTTTAAGAATTCCTCCTTGCATCCTGCTGAGCAAAATCCTAATACTTTATTATCATAATGCGCAGTGTCGCTTATGCCCGCAGTCACCGGCATACCACATGTTGGATCTTTTTTGTTGTCCACTAAGCTGATGTCGTAGCTGATCACTGAATCTTCGGAAGCAGCATTCGCAGAACTATCCATGGCAATGTTTCCAGTGCTATCCACCGTGGCAGGATTAGACGAGCTTTCGCTGCCGCAAGCCATTAAAACAATACTAAATGTAATTACTATCAAGCTTACACGCTGTTTCATTATCTTATTCATGATGAAGGATTTGTACAAAGTTAGGATTTCCATTAAATATGGGTTAAATAGTGTAAAAATAAGGCACAAAATTCAGGATATATTGGCATATTAACGGGATTTGGATGTACTTTTGAAGTCTAAATTTGAATACAGTCAAGATGAAAAAAACAATATTTTTAGCCTTAGCGACTTCAATAGTAGTTTCAAGCTGGGCACAAACAAAACAAGCAGTTCCAGTGAAGCCAACCACAGCTGCTAAAAAAGTGGTCACAAGCAAATCGGTTTCAGCTAAACCTACAAGTACAACTGTAGTTTTTAAGAATGCAAAAGACAGTGCTTCATATGCTTTAGGATTAAGAATTGGACAAAGTTTAAGATCACAGGGCTTACAAGATGTCAACGTTGCTATGTTCAACAAAGGGATGGCTACTGGTGTGAATGTTAAATCATTAATTCCAGACAGCTTATTAGATATATGTATTAAAAACTACCAAGATAAAATGAGTACAGAAAAAATCGCAATCAATCGTGCAGCAGGCGCTGCATTTTTAGCAGAAAATGCAAAAAGACCAGGTGTGGTTCGTTTAAGCAATGGCTTACAATATGAAGTAATGGTTGCTGGTACAGACACCACAAAGCCTACTTTAAAAAACACAGTTAAATGTCATTACCATGGCACTTTAATCACTGGAGAAATATTTGACAGTTCAGTAAACAGAGGTGAGCCAATTAGTTTCCCATTAAATGGCGTGATTAAAGGATGGCAAGAAGCTTTACAGTTAATGACAGTTGGAAGTAAGTGGAAGTTATTTATTCCTTCTGAATTGGCTTATGGCGAACGCTCAGCTGGACCAGTGATTGGACCAGGGTCTACTTTGATTTTTGAAGTGGAGTTATTGGGTATACAATAATATTTGTACTACATCATTTATAATACAATACACTTCACATCTATTTGTGGAGTGTATTTTGTTTCATAGCCTTTTCAATTTTTATTATGCAAAAGATTTTTGTAGTCATCATTTTAAGTATCAGCGCATTTGCTTGTACACCAAACAATGTAAAAATTAGTACTGCTATTGGTCAACAGATTGATAGTGCAGGTATGAAAGGAAGTTTTGCCTTAATGGAAAATAGTAGTGAAGCATTTACTGTATTTAATTTATCTGCCTATAAGGATAGCGGATATGCACCATTGAATACATTTTTTGCATTGCCTATTTTAATTGGATTTGATCAAGGGCTAATTAATGCGGATACCAATACTTGGGTATCTATGGACTCTACTGCGTATTATCAAAATTTAATAAAGCAAATTGGCAGAACCACTTTGTTACAAGAAATTGATTCTATTCATTATGGTAAAGGCATTGTGAGTGCGAATATGGATGGTTTTTGGAA
>JBMOFB010000065.1:0-8317 GCA_049314475.1 Sediminibacterium sp. | reverse complement strand
GGCCTAATAGCTGCCATAGGATTCAACGTTATGCATGATGGCAGTCATGGTAGTTTTAGTAAATACGCATGGTTGAATAAATTAGCTTCTTCCTCTATTAGTATTCTTGGAGCTAGCCGTTTTATGTGGAGCATGAAGCATGTCACAATTCACCATACTTATACCAATATTGACGGTGTAGATGATGACATAGAAGTTGGCGCATTAATGCGCATGGCACCTACACAAAAACATTTTTTAGTACATCGTTTCCAACACATTTATTTTGTGATTCTTTATATGTTATTGTATGTGTTTTGGCTATTCTTTACAGACTACAATAAATATTTTAAACGTAAGATTGGTTCTATTCCTTTGAAAAAAATGGCGATTGCAGACCATCTAGAATTTTGGATTGTAAAGGTATATCATGCGGCTATCTTTGTTGTATTGCCAATTGTTATGTTAGGTTGGCAGGCATGGTTGGTCGGATTTATCGTTAGCACATTTTTTGCTGGATTTATTTTAAGCATTGTATTTCAGTTAGCGCATACAGTTGAACATACTGAATTCCCTATTGCCATTCAGCCAGAGAATAGAATGCCTGACGAATTTGCTGCGCATCAAATTCAAACGACTGCAAATTTTGCGACTAAGAGTAAAATTATTTCTTGGTTAGTAGGTGGATTGAATTTTCAAATTGAACACCATTTATTCCCAAAAATTTCACATGTGCATTACCCTGCAATTAGCAAAATTGTAAAAGAAGCATGCGCAGAATTCAAATTGAATTATATTGAATATCCAACTGTATTAGAAGCTGTTAAAGCCCATGTTCAATTCTTAAAATCAATGGGGAACCCAAGCCCATCAGTAGCTTAATCAAAATTTTATTTCTATAATAAGGATCATTAAAAGCCCTTAGAAAGAAATACTAATCATGAACGAACTTTCGAGCTTGCGAGCAGAGAGTGCATGATTAATGTATTTTTTCTAAGGGCTTTCTTTATGCCTTTAATCTCAGAGCTATTTAAGCTTTCTTTTTTCTTGCAGTTTTACGTGGAGGATTCTTCTTCAATTCTTCGATAATCTCCTTCACTTCCTCAATCGTTAATGTCTCTACTTTTTCTTGCTGCTCTTTTGTGAGTTTAAAATTGCGTAAGCCTTGCTTAATATACGGGCCATAAGGGCCTCTTAACAATTGAATTTTTTCTTTTTCAAATACTTTAATGGTACGCTCGTCTTTTGCCTTACGCTTTTCTGCAATCATTGGCGTCAATTCCTCAAGGGTAACCGTGTAAGGGTCCATTTCCTTGTTTAAGGAGTAGAACTTCTTACTATGAGCCGCGTAAGGGCCAAATCGGCCAATATTTACGGAGACTTCCTCCTCTTCAAATAAGCCTAAGGCTCTAGGAAGTTTAAATAGTTCCATTGCTTCGTCAAAACTGATGGTTTCAATACTTTGAGACGCTTTTAATTTTGCAAATCTTGGTTTTTCTTCTTCATCCTGGTGGCCAATTTGAACCATTGGGCCATATCTACCCATACGAGCAATCAATTTTTTTCCACTCACTGGGTCAAAGCCTAATTCACGTTCTCCTTTTGCGCGCTCAGCTGTTTCTAAAGTATGTTCAATGGTTTCATGAAAAGGCTGGTAGAAATTCTCCAACATCTTACTCCACTTTAGTTTACCATCCGCAATTTCATCAAATTGGCCTTCAATTTTTGCGGTAAAACCAAAGTCCATTACTTTTTCAAAATGCAATTTCAAAAAGTCAGTAACAACTAATCCTAAGTCAGTAGGGGATAATTTATTCTTTTCTGCTCCAGTGATTTCAGATGCAGTTTCAGATTTTATTTCATCTTTTGGATTAAGAGAAAGTATTTGGTAAATTCTTTTTACGCCTTCTTTTTCTCTTTTCTCTACATAATTACGTTTCATGATGGTTGTAATCGTAGGGGCGTAGGTAGATGGTCTTCCAATACCTAATTCTTCTAGTTTCTTCACCAAACTTGCTTCGGTATATCTAGATGCTGGACGGCTAAAACGCTCTAAGCCAGTCATACTAAGGAATTCAAGCACTTGTCCTTTTGCTAAAGGAGGTAATAAACTTTCATCCCCTTCGCCTAATTCTGCTTCTTCATCTAAATCATCATCATCTTTACCTTCTAAATACACTTTCAAAAATCCATCAAATTTCATCACTTCACCACTAGCAGTTAAAGTGTCTTTATTGGTAGAAATTTCTATTTTAGCAGTTGTTTTTTCAAATTGTGCATCACTCATTTGAGATGCGATGGTTCTTTTCCAAATCAATTCATATAAACGATTGGTATCTGCATCGTCTACCTTAGACTCATTCATGTAAGAAGGTCGGATGGCTTCGTGCGCCTCTTGTGCATTTTCGTTTTTGTTCTTGAATTTTCTTGGTTGATAGTATTTTTCACCAAAGCTAGAATTGATCTCAGCTTTGATTGCATCAACAGCAGTTTCACTTAAACTAATACTGTCTGTTCTCATGTAAGTGATCTTACCACTCTCATATAATTTTTGAGCAAGCAACATTGTTTTACTCACACTGTATCCTAATTTTCTAGAAGCTTCCTGTTGTAAAGTAGAAGTCGTGAAAGGTGCAGACGGCGTACGTTTTCCATCTTTTACAGTAATGTCTTTTACGGTATACTTTGCACCTTTACATTCATTTAAAAACTTTTCAGCAGCACCTGCAGTGGTTAATTTCTGTGGGCCCTCTGCTTTAAATTTGACTTTCTTTTTATTGATATCTAATGCAGAAAAAAGAGCGGATACTTTAAATACACTTTCAGGAATAAAGTGGTTGATCTCTCTTTCTCTTTCTGCAATCAATCTCACAGCAACACTTTGTACACGACCAGCGCTTAAGCTTTTTTGCATGCCAATTTTGCGCCATAAAACAGGACTCAATTCAAATCCAACTATTCTGTCTAATATTCTTCTTGCTTGTTGTGCATCTACTAAATCCATATTGATTAAACGCGGGTTCGCCACTGCTTTTTTAATGGCCGGCGCAGTGATTTCGTGGAACACAATACGCTTTGTTTTCTTTGGATCCAATCCCAATACTTCCGCTAAATGCCAACTAATACTTTCTCCTTCACGGTCCTCATCCGATGCAAGCCAGACTTCTTTAGCCTTCTTGGTCATTGATTTGAGTTCTTTCACCACTTTCTCTTTTTCACTAGGAACCATATACCTTGGAGCAAAATGGTTTTTCATATCTATACCCATATCGTTTTTTTCCAAGTCTCTGATATGGCCATAACAGCTTCTAACCTCAAATTCATCGCCTAAAATCTTCTCTATCGTCTTTGCTTTAGCAGGCGACTCCACAATTAATAAGTTCTTTGACATAGTTCAAACCGCTCCTTCGGGTTATTTATATATTGAAAATCAACTAATTACAAGCTAAGATAAGGTAAGTTGCATTGCTGCAAGCATCTTTATCTTGGATGCAATATTATAGCTTTCGGCTAAAAAATAAAAATGATCTACTTGGAAGGGGTCAAAAAAGTCATGATTTGGTCCATTACTTCGGCAGTTTTATAGACTTTATTATGCCCTAATCCATTGGTTATCAGAAATTTGATATTAGATGGAGCTTTTTCTTTAAAATAAATGATATCCTCATAAGGACAAACCATATCTTTTTCATCGTGTACCCAAAGAACCGGACCTTGATAATTGGTCAGGGCTCTATCAGCTGCAAAATAGTCAACGGTATGACTTGTTCTGCTTCTTACATATTGTATGAATGCATTTTTAGTAGCCTCGTTTAAATGCATCATCTTAAAAAAGTTGGCAAAAGTAGTGGTGGTTTTTGTGGCTGGTGCAATCAACACAAATTTTCTTGATGCAGCCTGATCTATGTTTTCAGCGATCATAGATAATGTGAGTGCCCCAAGTGAATGGCCAATAAAATGATGGACTGGACCTGCTTGTTCCATGATCTTTTGAATGGCCTCTTGGTAGACCACTACATGAATATGCTTCCCTTCGCTTTGACCATGAGCTGGGGCATCAAATGCCAAAACGCGATAGCCCATCTTAAGTAATGGTGCAATATAGTGCTCAAATTTATAGGCATAACTGGCATACCCATGTGCAATTAATACGGTCTCTTCATTTGGTTTATTTGGCAACCACTCAAACCCATGCATTTTAGTGTTGTCTGATAGAAGCACTGTTCGCTTTGTCGCATGGTGGAATACAGCCGGTGCTTTTCGTTTTTTGTATTTGGGATAGGGGGTGCAAAACAAGTCAAACGCCATCCTGCCTGCCGTAGCTGGGGCAACTTTACTAATGGTCTTAAATTTTGTCCTTAGATATTGTAAGTAAATTCTTTCAGAAAAGCCAGCTGGAGACATTTATTTGCTTTTAGAACGCAAAGATAGACCTCCTTGTCTGCTCATCGTTAATTTTTTTGTATTTCGACAAATAAAAAGTCTAATGTGCTTTACCATTGGCCCTTTAAAGCTATTTTTGCAAAAATAGTAACGACCATTTATGTATTCATTAAAAATCAATTTCGAGCAAAAAGGATTAGAAACAGTCACCATTGAAAATGTTGCTGCAGATCAAAGTTTATTAGAAGTGCTTTTGGATGCAGGCATAGAATTACACCATAATTGTGGTGCAGTATGTGCTTGTAGTACTTGTCATTTGTATGTTAAACAAGGCATGGAGCATTTAGCTGAATTATCCGATAGGGAAGAAGATTTTATTGACCGAGCGGTAAGTCCAAGAATTGAATCAAGGCTTGGTTGTCAATGTGAATTGAAAGCAGGAACTGGTTTGATAGAAGTGACTTTGCCAGACCAAACACAATTTTTAGGAGAATAATTTAAAAGATATAATAATAGTATGAATCAATTTGAGCCACCCATTCAATGGAATGACCACGAAGATATTGCCCAAAAATTATATGAAAAATTTGGGGATGATTTTACAGAATCAAAAATTTACAGAGTTCGATTCACCGATCTTTTAGAGTGGATTTTAACCTTGCCTCATTTTGAGGGGAAAAAAGAGGAATCGAACGAAGGCCATTTAGAGATGATTCAAAGCGCTTGGGTGTATGAATGGCGTGATAACCAAAAAAAATAAGTCCCTTGCTAACTGCCTTAGAAAAAATAACTTGTTTTGTATTTGATGTGGATGGTGTTTTAACCAATGGCACTTTAATTGTAATGCCTAATGGGGTGATGGTTAGAACGATGAATATTAAAGACGGTTATGCCATTCAACTAGCCATTAAAAAAGGCTATAAGGTTTGGGTTATTTCTGGTGGGTATTCTGAGGAAGTAAAGGACAGATTAGAAAAATTAGGGGTAGAAGAAGTACACATGAAAGTGAAAGATAAGAAGGTGCTTCTTGAACAGCTTTCTATGACAGAAGGCGTGGCTTTGGAAACAATACTTTATATGGGGGATGATATGCCTGACTTTGAAGCCATGGAAATTGCTGGCATTGCTGCATGTCCTGCAGATGCCTGTTATGATATTAAAAATATTTCTAGCTACAAAGCCCTTGCAAAAGGGGGAGAAGGATGTGCAAGAGAAGTGATAGAAAAAGTGCTTAAATTAAATGGCCATTGGGATCTAGTGGACCATGTTCAAGCTAAATAATCCTTCAGTGAAAAAATTAATCCATTTTTTAAGATTAGTAAGATGGCCTAATTTGCTTTTTATTTTACTAGCAGAATCACTCTTTCATTTTTTTATCTACAAGCCACTTTATCCAAATGCAGCTTTAACTGCTGATTATCCTTTTTATTTTATTGTTGCAACTAGTATTTGTATTGCAGCTGCTGGTTATATTATCAATGATTATTTTGATGTAAATATTGATCAAGTTAATAAACCCAAAATGGTTGTGGTGGGCGCGCACATTAGTAGACGATGGGTCATTTTTTGGCATTTAATTTTAAGTATGGGCGGGGTGTATCTTTCATTGATTGCATTTCCATTCCAACAGTATATCCATATTCATTTTTCTAATTTAGCGACCATTTTAATTTTGTGGTTTTATTCAACCAATTTTAAAAGAAATTTTTTAATTGGCAATGTGGTGATTGCAGTATTGACTGCATGGACAATTGGTGTTATATATTTTTCTAAATTTACTTTCATGCAATTGATTCATCCCACCAATATGCAACCTGCAGATTTAAAGTTGTTTAAGCTCATGTTACTTTACAGCAGCTTTGCTTTTATTTTAACCCTAATTAGAGAAGCATTAAAGGACATGGAAGATATGAACGGGGACGAGAAGTTTGGTTGTACAACCATGCCAATAGCATGGGGTTTACAAACTACAAAAGTCTATGTGGCGGTTTGGCTGATGGTTCTTATTTTAGTTTTATTCATTATTCAATTGTATGCCATACCATTTGGATGGTGGATTCCAATCATCTATTGCATTGCCACTATTATTGCCCCACTCGTATTTGTTTTATTTAAACTAAAAGAAGCTTTTTTGAGAGAAGACTTTAATCGATTAAGCAAATGGATCAAATTTGCTATGTTGATGGGTATTTTATCCATGGGCTTTTTTTACTTCCTGCTTTAATTTTAATCACTATGAATGCATTTATTTTAGCATCACAGTCTCCACGAAGAAAACAATTACTAGCATGGGCGGATATTGAGTTTGATGTGATTGTGTCAGAAGCATCAGAAGATTTTCCAGCAGAGATGGATGTGCAAGATGTTCCTGTGCATATCGCACAAAAAAAAGCGATTGCAGTTCAGCAAAAAATCAAGGATGAATTTCCAATACACCAAGGGAAGTGGATTATTGCAGCAGATACCATAGTGGTTCTAGAAAATGAAATCATTGGTAAGCCAATAGACAGGGTAGATGCCATTTCAATTTTACAAAAGCTATCAGGCAAAACACATCGGGTAATCACAGGTGTCTATATCGTTAATGATTTGGAGTCACGTTATTTTAGTGAAACCACATTGGTACATTTCCATCCTCTAACATTGTCTCAGATTGAATATTATGTAGACCAATATCAACCTTATGACAAAGCAGGTGCTTATGGCATTCAAGACTGGATTGGTGTGATAGGTATCCGAGGAATCGAAGGAGATTTTTACAATGTCATGGGGCTACCAGTGAGTAAGTTGTTGGGGTATCTTCCTACAAAAACAACAAAGACTACAACCAAGTAAAGCTTATATCCAATTCTAAATCTGGATGAAGACTCCTTTCTACTGGGCAGGTTCTTCCGACTCTTTCCAGAATTTCCTTTGTATGATCATCCAAATTTAAAGCTGGCATTGTTACTGCGATAATGATTTTACCAATTCTTCTTGGCTCACTCATCATCACTTTAGTCACATCAACTTTAGCACCATCTAATTTAAGATCCATGCTTTCTGCCTTGATACCCATGGTGGTAATCAAACAAGCACCTAGTCCAGTCGCAATTAAATCGGTAGGAGAAAAACGTGCACCTTGACCTTTATTATCAGAAGGGGCATCAGTTTCAAAACTTGAACCACTTTGATGGTGTTGGCAGGTTGTTCTTAAATTTGCGTCATAAGTTACGGTTGCTGTCATATCTGTTGAATTGATGGTTTGTGATTTTGGTAAATTTACAACGAAAGGCTTAATTTAAACACAAGTCTTGTATTTTTGCAACCGATAACAGAAAAGCATGCAAGAATTACCGATAGTCCCAGCAGAACAACATATAAAAAAGCCCGATTGGTTGAGGGTGAAATTACCTATAGGTGAAAGCTATAAACACGTAAGAGGATTAGTAGACAAACATAAATTACATACCATTTGTGAGAGTGGTAATTGTCCCAATATGGGGGAATGTTGGGGTGAAGGGACTGCCACCTTTATGATCTTAGGTAATATTTGTACAAGGAGCTGTCAATTTTGCGCAGTGGCCACAGGTAGACCAAAACCGGTAGAATGGGACGAACCTCAAAGAGTTGCGGAAGCCATTTTTTTAATGAAAGTGAAGCATGCGGTATTAACCAGTGTAGACAGAGATGAACTACCGGATGGCGGATCCATTATTTGGTCCAATACCATTAAGGCAATCAAAGCATTAACGCCTGATACCACATTAGAAACTTTGATTCCAGATTTTAGAGGGATCAAAGAACAAATAGAAAGAATCATAGAAGCTGCACCAGAAGTGGTGAGTCATAATATGGAAACGGTGGAGCGCAACACAAAACGTGTGCGCGTTCAAGCAAAATATAGAAGAAGTTTAGAAGTGCTTGAAACCTTAAAGAAAGGGGGCATGCGCACTAAGACTGGTATCATGTTGGG
>JBMOFB010000064.1:0-8604 GCA_049314475.1 Sediminibacterium sp. | reverse complement strand
ATATTTTGTTATTTTATCCTACAAAACTACCTTTACACTCTAAATTATTAAATATGTCAGGTTTACAAAACATTGATTTTAGCCTACCTTATAAAGTAGCAGATATTACCCTAGCAGACTGGGGACGTAAAGAAATTCGTTTAGCAGAAGCAGAAATGCCAGGCTTAATGAGTATCCGTGAAGAATATGGTCCTAGCCAACCATTAAAAGGTGCACGTATTGCTGGTTGTTTACACATGACCATCCAAACTGCAGTATTGATTGAAACTTTAACTGCTTTAGGTGCAGAAGTAAAGTGGAGCTCTTGTAATATCTTCTCTACACAAGACCAAGCTGCTGCTGCAATCGCTGCAACAGGTGTGGGTGTGTTTGCTTGGAAAGGTCAATCTATCGAAGAAGGAGATTGGTGTATTGAGCAAACATTATTTTTCGGCGGTGAAGATCGTCCTTTAAATATGATCTTGGATGATGGTGGTGATTTAACAAATATGGTTTTAGATAAGTACCCTCAATTTGTATCTGGTATAAAGGGTTTGAGCGAAGAGACAACAACAGGAGTGCACCGTTTATATGAGCGTATGGCTAAAGGCACATTGCCAATGCCAGCAATCAATGTGAACGATTCAGTAACTAAATCTAAGTTCGATAATAAATACGGTTGTCAAGAATCATTGGTAGATGCGATTCGTCGTGCGACTGATGTGATGATGGCTGGTAAGGTTGCAGTAGTTGGTTCTTACGGTGACGTAGGAAAAGGTTCTGCCGCTTCTTTACGTGGTGCTGGTTGTCGTGTAATTGTAACTGAGATTGATCCAATTTGTGCATTACAAGCTGCAATGGATGGATATGAAGTAAAGCGTATGATTGATGCAGTGAAAGAAGCGGATATCATCGTGACTGCATCTGGATGTAGAGACTTGATCAACGAAAAGCATTTTAGAGTGATGAAGGATAAAGCGATTGTATGTAATATCGGTCACTTTGATATTGAAATTGATATGGCTTGGTTGAATCAAAATTATGGTCACACAAAAGATACCATCAAACCACAAGTTGATTTATACAATATCGATGGTAAAGATGTAATCGTTTTAGCTGAAGGCCGTTTAGTAAACTTAGGTTGTGCGACTGGTCACCCATCTTTTGTGATGAGTAACTCTTTCTCTAACCAAACATTAGCGCAAATTGAATTGTGGATGAACCACAAGAACTACGAAAACAAAGTGTATGTATTGCCTAAGCATTTAGATGAGAAGGTAGCACGTTTACACTTAGCTAAAGTAGGTGCTCAATTAGACGAATTAACAGATGATCAAGCAGCTTATTTAGGCATACCTAAAGCAGGTCCATTTAAGTCTGACGCTTACAGATACTAGTCTTTAAGACAAAAAGGAATAACAATTTCTCCCTATTGACCCATGTTGAATTTATCAGCATGGGTTTTTTATTTTCAGTACCTTTAGAAAATGAATCAATCAATGACGATGTCATTCAAAAAAAGCTTTTTTTTATAAAGCTACAAATGAATTATAAAAGCTAAATGAATAAAAATATATTTTTGAAAATCTTATTCATAACTGTTATTGGGCAATTGTTTCTAATGCAAAATGTTTGTGCGCAAAATAAAATAATACAAAAAATAGAAGACGCAGTTACTGGAAAACCTAGGCCAATGGTTGATAGTACAAAAATTAATTTGAGCATTCAAATTAAAACACTTCAATCTTATTCAGGCAAACGCATTAATTCGATTGTAATTAAACAGCAAAATTTAGCAACTAATATTGACGCCAAAGATGCTAAACTAAGGGATATTTTTACAAAAATGGGGGATGCATTACAATCCAACACCAATAAAAAACGGATTAAAGAAAATCTATTTTTTAAAGAATGGGATATACTAGATCCATCCGTCATCGCCTATAATGAAAAATGGCTCAGGGATTTGAGTTATATCCAAGATGCTAAAATATCCGCTTCCATTACCCCCTACGATACCAACCAAGTGGATCTACTCGTGGTCACCAAAGATTTATTTAACTATGGTGGCGAAGTATTGATTAACGATAAAAATGCCTACTCTGCTAGAATCAACAATATTAATTTTTTTGGAACTGGAAATAGTATTCAATTGATTCAAAATTTCGAAAACGAAAGAAACCCAAAGTCAGGATGGGGATACGATTTTGGTTTAAGCAATATTTTGGGCAGTTTCATTTCCATCAATGCCGGTGTGAATCAATTTGGGAATAATCTAGCCAACAATGTGTTATCTGCTAAGAAAAATTATATCAGTGTTCAAAGACCCCTACTACACCCTAATAGCAAATGGCTTGGCGGGATGGAATATTTGGAAACTGTAAATGAAAATGTTTTTCCTGGCAAATGGGATACCATTTTTGAACAACATTTAAACTATAATTTAAAGCACAAAGATATTTGGATTGGATACCAGTTAACAAGAAAAAACAAACGCATCAAATTAAATGAATACAGGCAGTTCATTCAATTCAGGCATTTTGAAAATAATTTTATAGAAAGACCAATTGACTATTTATTGCAATTAGACAGAAACTATCAAAATCTAACAGCAAACTTTATTTCCTATACCCTGGTTCGGCAATCTGTTTATAGAACAAGGTATTTATATGGTTTAGGCAGGTATGAGGATTTACCCATTGGCCAATCCTTAACTTGGACTACAGGTCAATATACAATAGAAAAAGATAAAGCTGCCTATCTTGGTTTTAAATTTGAACAATATAAATTATCAAAAAAAGAAAATTATACGCATATTGTTGCCAATATCGCAAGTAGTTATATCAACAAGTCATTGCAAGATTTTAGATTCCTTACAAGCTTAGAGCAGTTTAGTAAATTAAAGTACCTGAATAATGGATTTGGCTATCGACAAATTTTAAACTTAAGCTTTACCCAAACTTTGAAGAATAAATACAATGAAGCTTTAAGGATCAACAGTATTTATGGCATTCCTGAATTGAATAGAGAACAAATCAAAGGAGGCACGCGTTTATCGGCCAACTGGGAAACAGTGTTGTATAATAACCGTCCAATCTTGGGTTTTAAATCTGCGCCTTTTGTGTTTGGGAACCTTACTTATATCAGAACTGTGGGCAACCCCATCTTAAAAGGCGATATCTATAGTGCCTTTGGCTCAGGCGTAAGAGTAAGAAACGAAAACCTTGTGTTTGGAACCATCGAACTTAAAGGATTCTATTTCCCAAGAACCAACCAGCAACTAAATCCATGGAATTTTAGCCTCATTACCAATTTAAGATATAAGTACAATTCAAATATCGTAGAGAAGCCAAATTATGTTGAAATAAACTAATAATTAGGTCATTTAACCCAACCATTTAGGCCTAAAATTGTTATTTGTGTATGGTTCAAGCATATAATTTTTTAGCTAGCTGGCAGTTATTCCCAGAGAAATGTGATTTCGAATACCAAACAGTTCCTAAGTCTGGTAATTACAAAATCGAGACTGTTTTGAATGGTCATCTTTTAAGTTTTAGCCACAATTGGGTGAACTTGGAAAACGATGCATTTTATGCGCAATACCAAGTCAACCCCAATGGTCAACCCATGGCTTTTGACAATACAGAATTAGCTAGTACCATTAGCGCCGAAATCAACAATGCATCTTGCTTGACCGTACAATTTTTTAAGGAAGATGCCCTCAGCCTTAAAGTGGTGCATGAAATTTTAGCAAACGGCTTTTTAAAAGTGACACATGAGGGATTTAAAGAAGACCAAAGCCCTTTTAAAAATATAGAAGTCTATCATAAGCAATTAAGCGTTTTACCCTATGCCTCTTCTGCAGGTAGCGTGGCCATTCGTCCAACAAAAGAAGGGGTCATCAAGCATAAGGCACTCTCTGCAATGGAGGATCAAACCAATATGCAGCTCAATCAAATTAAAGAGCAAATTGAATTACTTGCAAGACAAGCTCAAGAAATTCGTAAAAGAAAAGAATTGAGCATGATGATATACGAAGCAAAAATTACTTTCAAACCTCAGATTGGTCAAGTGTATCATGTGTATGAAAAGCAAGACGGATCGCATGTATTATCCATGGTCGCGCCTCATGAATGGGGCGGTGGTGCAGGACCATTCGCACAATTTATTGCTACTGTAAAATTATTAGCAGACCACACTTGGATCGAGGTCGCAGCTTAATCGAAATTATAGCTTAGTAGCTTAATCATTTAGTATTTTAAGCTAATTACATCATCTAAAATTTATTGGATTTAATACCCGTACTTTTCTAAAATTGCATCTACCTTTTTTTCAACCGCTGCATCTTTTAATACCGGCGGTGCATGGTGTGGTTTAATGGTTGCATCAAATACCAATGGACCTTTTGCACCCCAATGCTTGTTGGTTGTAAATGCATCAATGGCTTCTATATCATGGGAAGGATTGGTTCTTGTAAACGCAGCCCACAAGAAATTATTTAATTCACTCGCCATCCATGTTGGATCTTCGGTTCTAATCATCATAACCACCCCTTCTTGCTCTAACAATGCTTCTCCCTGCCCTGCTAATGCAGCTTGTAAAGCAGCTGTAGTATAAGAGAATGCATTCACTGCAATCACACCAGGCATCACTAAGCTAGCATTCATATTTAATTGGAGTAATCTTTCTGGCACTTTAGTTGCTAATGTTCTTTTGATATCTCCATACGCAGCAATCACCACTTTTGATCCTGCATTTAAACCCTCACCAGAATAATCTAAAGTATCCATCGTGGTTTTAGTGTAAAAATGGATATCATTATTAAGATTCAATCTTGATAAAATATATTCAAAATATTCCTGCACATGATGGGTCGATAATTGATTGGTATCGTCCGCTGTGATGAAAACAAATTTGGCTAAACTCAATTGACCAGTTCCTAAAATATGATTGGCAATAGTTAAAATTTCTGCCGGTTGTTTGATGGTTAAATACGGCGTGTAACGTTCACTACCTATCGCTAATAATAATGGATGCACGCCAGATGCATCTACTGCATGCACTTCTTTTAATCCTGGGATTTCATTCGACACAGCAGCACCTGTCATCGCATGTATGAGTTGTCCAAAACTTGTATCCTCTTGAGGTGGTCTTCCAACAACTGTGAATGCCCAGATAGCATTTTTACGAGCGTACACTTTATGCACGCGCATTAAAGGAAAACTATGTTCTAAACTATAATAGCCCAAATGATCTCCAAAAGGCCCTTCTGGTTTATTCTCTCCTGGATAGACTTCTCCAGTAATCACAAAGTCCGCATCGGTACTCAAACAAAATCCATCTTTATACGTATATCCAAATCTTTTACCTGCGAGTACCCCTGCAAAATTCATTTCACTTAACCCTTCCGGAAGCGGCATCACAGCAGCAACGCTATGCGCTGGAGGTCCACCCACAAAACAACTTACTTTCAAAGGCATGCCTTTTTTGTTGGCCTTTGTTTGATGCACACCAATCCCTCTATGCAATTGATAATGCAAACCAATTTCTTGATCTAGCACATAATCATTCCCCGTTAATTGAATTCGATACATGCCTAAATTACTATTTGCTATCCCTGGCTTATCTGCATCTTCGGTATACACTTGCGGCAAAGTAACATAAGCGCCTCCGTCCATGGACCAATGCTTGATCAAAGGCAAGTCACTAATTTTTATTTCCTCGTAAGTCACAGGTTGACTAATTGGATTTTTTATAGGCAATGCATTGATGGCTGCAGGTAAAGCACTCAATGCAGCTAAAGGATTTTTTATTGCAGCAGCAGGATCAATTTTGATTTCAATTAATTTTTTCACCTGTGGTAAAGTGTCTCTAAAAATAAATTCACTTCTTTCTAATGTGCCAAAAATATTGGAGGCTGCTCTATACTTAGAACCTTTTACTTTTTCAAATAAAATAGCTGGCCCCTTTTTTTCATGGATGCGTAAATGGATTGCAGCCATTTCCAAATGAGGATCTACTTCCTCCTTAATTCGAAGCAATTGTCCGTTACGTTCTAAATCCAATAAACAAGCTTCTAAATTAGAATAAGCCATGAGGTGATAATTGAGATGCAAAATTAACTTAAATTTGCTCATGACTCATTTAAGTGTAAACATAAATAAGATTGCAACCCTAAGAAATAGTCGTGGTGGCAACAACCCTGATCTACTAAAAGTGGCTTTAGATTGTGAACGTTTTGGTGCACAGGGTATTACTGTGCATCCAAGACCAGACGAAAGACATATTAGATACCAAGACGTTTATGATTTAAAGGAAAATATACATACAGAGTTCAACATTGAAGGTAATCCTAAAGAACAAAAATTTGTTGACCTTGTATTGGCAACTAAACCAGCACAAGTCACCTTGGTGCCAGATGCTCAAAATCAATTAACAAGTGACCATGGATGGGACACCATTTCTGAGCAAGCTTATTTAAAAGATATCATTGCCGTATTTAAAGCAGCGGGTATTCGGGTATCTATTTTTGTTGACCCAAATGTAGCAATGGTGCAAGGTGCGGCAAAGACTGGCACGGACAGAATCGAATTGTACACAGAAGCCTATGCACGTGAATTTGCAAAAGGAAATAAAGAAGCAGCAGTATTGGATTATACATTAGCAGCAGCCTCGGCAAAAGAATTGGGACTAGGAATCAATGCAGGACACGATTTGGATCGTTTTAACTTGGCCTACCTAGTCAAGTCAATCCCTTACATAGATGAAGTAAGTATTGGACATGCGCTTATCTGTGATGCTTTATACCTAGGCTTGGAAAATACCATCCAACTGTATAAGCGTGCTTTAAGTTAATTGGGAAAAAATCCTCTTTTTGTAATTTTTGCAATAAAGGGGTATTTGATTTCTATTTAAACACGAATTTGTATCTTGCAGTAAATACATTTTATGGCCAACCAACCAATTGTGGGAATTATCATGGGAAGTGACAGTGATTTAAACATCATGCAAGCTGCTGCGGATATCCTTAAAACATTCAATATTCCTTTTGAATTAACAGTGGTTTCGGCACATAGGACACCAGAGCGCATGGTAGAATATGCAAAACAAGCAAAGTCAAGAGGGCTAAAAGTGATTATTGCAGGCGCTGGTGGCGCAGCACATTTACCAGGCATGATAGCTTCTATCACCACCTTACCTGTGATTGGTGTTCCAATTAAATCTTCTAATTCAATTGATGGCTGGGATTCTATCTTATCTATTTTACAAATGCCCAATGGCGTTCCTGTTGCAACTGTTGCTTTGAACGCAGCAAAGAATGCTGGTTTATTAGCAGCACAAATTATAGGCACCCATGACGAAACAATTGCTTTGGCAATGGCGGATTACAAATTACAAATGGAGACTGAAGTAATGGGAAAAGTAAGTCAAATGAAAACAAGTTGGGACAATCAATTTGACGCTTAAGAAGTAAGTTATTTTTTACTTAGACTTTTCTAAAAAATAATTGATCACTAACTACTAATTAAACTTAATTATTCTAAATTTTGACTCCAAGCCTGCAGAATGTTCCATGATGGCGTCTATCCAAGAAAGGTCATATTGACCTACCCATGCAGAAAAATGCGCCTCACGTTCTTGTAAATTATTTTGAGGAAATAATTCCTTTTTAATGCGATGTATGCGTTGTATATCCACTGATTGCTTTCGTCTTTCGGCACGCACCATCTTCATTTCTAGTGCTAATAACTTCGCTTTTGCTTGGTGGGCCAAGTTTTCGGTATGCGTACCTAATGTAGGATCTACTTTGACTACTTCATTTTGAATAGTCGAATATAAATTCGTTAAGTGATTGATTTGATCCTGTAAATCCAATGCTTGGGTTGCATGTTTTTTTACATAAGCAATTTCTAATTCAAGGATTGGTTTGAATAAGTCTTGTTCCTCAAACTGCATAGCAGCCCATTGCTCAGCTTGTTTATGAGACATCAATAAAAAAGAATTTCTTAATTGCAATAATGGGTAATGCACACCAACTGCTTGAAATACATTTTTCAATTCCATCCAGTAAGCTAACTCTCCTCCTCCACCAACAAAAACAACACCAGGCAAGATTGTTTCCTGATACACCCCTCTTAAAATCACATTCGGACTAAACCTTTCAGGATGTTGATGCAGTTCTGTAATGATTTGGGCTTGTGTAAATTGAATCTCCGTATCCACTACTATGAATTGCTCGCCTTGCTTTTCGATCCTTGCTCTTAGATTATCTTTTAAATAAAATAAGTTGATTGATCTGCCTTCTGATTGAACATGGTATTCTTTTGACAATGCAGCAATCGTTGGCTGGATAGCTTCATGAGAAAACGCTGTTAATAATTCTTTTTCCATCACAGGGATAAATGTCGCTTTAAGTGCGGCATCATCGGGCTGCAAAACAAGCAAACCTTTTGATCCAAAAAATGCATGCACAAAAGACAATGTGGCCTCACTTATCGTTTTACCTCTTTGATAGGCTTCTTTTAAAATCTCCATTGCTTTTTGACCTTGAGGAAGTACTGCCCAATAATTTTCTAATTGTTTTAATAAGCTTAATAAAGCGTCATCCACCTGCATTCTTCCAAT
>JBMOFB010000063.1:0-8628 GCA_049314475.1 Sediminibacterium sp. | reverse complement strand
ATAAAGTTGGCAAAGCCAATATCCATTGTCCACCAATTGGTTTCGGTATTTTTTAATTTTCTTGGACCTTTTGATATTTCAATTTTTGTTTTTTTGAAATCTCCTTTGATCCATCCATAATCACCATCTTTAGGTCTACCATAGGAAGCGTCACCTATTTTTATGATTGTTTTGAAATTAGGGGCTTCAGATTCTTTTTTATTCACAATAAGTATGCTTCCAATTTTTAAAGTATCTGAACTAGTTAAAACTGTGTCATTGCCAGTTCGAATGGTATCCATTCCCAAACTGATTTTAAAGGTGTCTTTACTTGTTTTTATCATTGCAGTGATAGATTGTGCTTGAGTAATGAAGCTTGTGCCTAACAATAAAAAAGTAAAAAGAGATTTTTGTATCATATTATGTTGCTTTAATTATTTGTTTATTTATTACGTTCCGATTTATTGTTTTTGAATAAGCTAGTCACTCTTCTGGTAATACCTCTAAATTTATTACCATCAATTTCGAAATTGGCGATATAGATGGTTCTGTTAGGATCTTCAGTATCGATGGTTTCGTAAGTGGTTAATCCTTTTTCGTCTACTGTTGATTCTGCATCTATATTAGCTGTACTTACTGCAAGCGGTGTAGCATTGATGGTTATTGGATTATTATAGGTTCTTGGAATTTCCTTCATCACCGCTTGGTTATCCAAGACGCTATTGTCAGGAGTAGTTTCAGCCATCACAATAGATTCCTGTTGAAGTAAATTACTGCGTTGAGTTTTAGTAGAATTGCTTGCTTGCAATTTAGTGGCAGCTAGTTGACTCGTTTTTGTAACGGGGTTAAAACTATTTACGCGTGTTTGCTTGCTTGAATTACTGACAATATTTTCACTTAATCCTGTTGATTTTGTTGTTGTGATTGGTGAAATATTTGGAGCCAATTCTTTATTTAAATTCGTAGCTATTGAATTTGATGTTGCTAAATCTGATACTGAGGATTTTGTCAATTGCTGGTAGCCAAAGAAAACCATCAAACATGCTGCAACAGCTGCATAAGTGAATTTTTGTTGATTGAATCCAAATGATTTAACGATGATCGCTTCAGAAGCTGTTTCCTTTTTCAAACTATTTTTAAATGAAGTAGACAATCCAGGAATTGCTTCCACATCTGCTTTCAACATTGTTGCATAAGTTGCATTCCAATCTTTATCCCAATCTTCCTCCATCCCATCTAAACTTATTTCTGCTTGCTGTTTTAAATTTTCTTTAAATGGATATTGAATCTTATCTGAACTAAGCTGGGTTGCTTGTAAGGCCTCCATTTCTAATGCATAGCTTGGGTTGTCTGCAATAAAAGCCTCTACCTCCATTCTTTCTTTGGGGCTTAACTCCTTGTCGATGTACAACAAGAAAATGGTTTCATATGTAGATTCGTTCAGTTGCATTAGGATGCGATTGGCGCGTAAGCGGATAATTTAGTTTTTAAAATTAATCTAGCCCTATGTAAATATACTTTGACTTGACTATCAGATAAGTTCATGATCTCGGCTATCTCCTGGTAACTATACCCTTCATAATCTTTCAGTAAAACAAGGCTCTTTTGGGTTGGATTTAATTCGTTCACTGCATGCATTAAAACTTGCTTGAGTTCTGAATTATGCTGCACAATCTGTTGATGCGGGATGAAGGTATCCTCCGACAAAGGCATTTTGTTACTTTTACGAATATGGTCAATCATTTGATGATAAGCCACTGTAAATAAATAAGATTTTGCTTTTTCTGGTAAGACTTGCGTTCGATTCATCCATAATTTTTCGAAAGCGGATTGGACAATATCTTGTGCATCTTCGGTATGTCGAATATTTTTTACAATAAATCGATACACACCGTCGGCGAAATTATCTACACATTCATTGTAATCTTTATCCGTCATCACTTTGGTTTAATCCTTGTTTGATAGGTTAAACGTATGCAAAGGTAAAAAGTTACAGGGGAAACACTATTTTTTGGCTACAAATAATTGGCTACTAATAATCAATGACTTGCTCCTGAATATCCTGTGGTAATTCACGCCACTCGTAATGCTGGGTCCTTAATTGAGGTTCAAATCCAGCTTCTCTAATGGCTTCTTGAATACTCTTATAAGTGAATCTATGTGGCGCGCCTGCAGCACTTACCACATTTTCCTCTAGCATAATGCTACCAAAATCATTGGCACCCGCTTCTAAACAAACCTGCGCGGTTGCTTTTCCTACGGTTAACCAGCTTGCTTGAATATTTTTGATATTAGGCAACATGATACGACTGATCGCAATCATGCGGATATACTCTTCGGTCGTGGTTAAATTATGTACCCCTCTTATCTTCGTTAATAAGGTATCTACGTCCTGGAAAGTCCAAGGAATAAAGGCCAAAAATCCGTTGGCACCTTCAGGTTTCATGTCTTGAACTTCTCTGATTTTAATTAAGTGGATGAATCTTTCTTCCAAAGTTTCCACGTGTCCAAACATCATGGTCGCACTTGATGTGATATCCAATTGATGCGCTGCTGCCATTACATCCAACCATTCTTGCGCACCGCATTTTCCATTAGATACTAATTTGCGAACTCTATCTACTAATATCTCTGCACCTGCACCTGGTAAGGAATTCATACCAGCTTCCTTCAAAGTTTTTAATACATGGGTATGGGTATGTCCACCTATTTTAGCGATATGCGCAATCTCTGGGGGCCCTAGTGTGTGTAATTTAATATCTGGAAATTCAGCTTTAATTTGTTTAAATAAATTGGCATAAAAATCCAATCCAAGTTCTGGATGGTGACCACCTTGTAATAGTAATTGATCTCCTCCCCAAGCAATGGTTTCCTTGATCTTTACTCTATAGGTATCCATATCGGTAATATAGGATTCTGGATGTCCTGGAATGCGGTAAAAATTACAAAATTTGCAATTGGCGATACAAACATTGGTGGTATTCAAATTACGGTCAATCTGCCAAGTCACTTTACCATGCGGCACTTGCTTCTTTCTAAGGGTATCTGCCACATAGCTTAATTCCGCCAATGGAGCGTTTTCGAAAAGGAACATGCCCTCCTCTTTAGTTAAGTACTCAAAATTCAGTGCTTTCTGGTAAAGTTGCTCTAATTGCATAGTTTTCAATTAATGGTGCGAAGTTACTAATTAAACAACCTTAAGGTCAAATGGTTGTATGTTTTAAGCTTATTTTTGTGGTCCTTATGATACAATTTGAAAAATTTCAATTAGCCAATGGATTGAAAGTGCTGGTACACCAAGATACGAGCACTCCAATGGCGGTGGTGAATGTGCTTTATAATATTGGTGCCAAGGATGAAAATCCTGCACAAACAGGGTTCGCACATCTTTTTGAGCACTTGATGTTTGGCGGCAGCGTCAATATTCCTGTTTACGATGAACCATTACAAAGGGCAGGCGGTGAAAACAATGCCTATACCACCAATGACTTAACCAATTATTATTGTCAAATACCTGCCGAAAATATAGAGACTGCTTTTTGGTTAGAGAGTGATCGTATGCTTTCACTGGCATTTAGTGAGAAGAGTTTAGAAGTGCAAAGAAAAGTGGTTTGCGAAGAATTCAAGGAGCACTATATCAACAAGCCTTATGGAGATGCATGGCATAAAATGCGCACACTAGCTTATACGAAACATCCGTATAGATGGATGACGATTGGTGCTGAGTTGTCCCATGTAGAAAATGCGAAAATACAAGACGTTAAAGATTTCTTTTTTAAATTTTATAGACCGAATAATGCCATTCTTGTGGTGACTGGAAACACCACCACTGAGCAAGTAAAAACATTGGCAGAGAAATGGTTTGGTCCAATTCCTGCAGGCGAAGCATACAACAGAAATTTGCCACAAGAACCGGTTCAAGAAAAAAAGAGGTCATTGGAAGTACGTGCAGATGTACCCATGGACATGTTGATGATGACCTGGCATATGGGTGGCAGATTTGATGCGGGTTATCATGAGACAGACTTGATTACCGAAGTATTAGGTGGTGGGGCTTCTGCAAGATTGTATGAGCAATTGATTAAAGTGAAACAATTGTTTTCTTCCATAGATTGCTATCATTTTGGCACGGTGGATCCGGGCTTATTGGTGATAGAAGGCAAATTGGTAAAAGGCGTGAGCATGTCTGTTGCAGAGCAGGCAGTATTAGAAGAAGTAGAAAAAATTAAAAATGAATTACTCCCACAAAAGGAAGTACAAAAAGTAATTAATAAAACAGAAAGTATTATTTGTTTTGAGGACATGAGTATCATGAACCGCGCGCACAGTTTGGCTTATTATGAATTATTGGGCGATGCAAACATGATGAATCAAGAATTAGAGAAGTACCAAGCGGTAACACCAGAAAGGATACAAGCTACTGCGAATGCGATCTTCCAAGATCAGAACAGAAACACTTTATATTTTTATAGTAAAAATTAAAACATGGCATTAGATAGAATTAAAGCACCGTTGATTAAGGATGCCGTTGATTTTGATATTCAGTTAAAACCCTATCAACATTTCACATTAGACAATGGAGTAGAAGTATATAGTTACGAAGGTGGTGCAGAGGAAGTGATGATGATGGACTTAGTTTTTTTTGCTGGTAATTGTTATGAGGAAAAAAACTGGGTTGCTGCTGCCACTAATTTTTTACTAAAAAATGGCACGCATCAAAAAACTGCTTTTGAGTTGAATGATTATTTTGAATTTTATGGTGCGTATGTGAATAGAACTTGTTACAATGAAACAGCGACCATTAATTTACATACACTTTCAAAACATTTTGAAGCATTATTACCTGTGGTGAGTGAATTAATCACAGAGTCTAATTTTTCGGAAGAAGAATTAAAAATATACCAACAAAATCAATTGCAAAGATTGACTTTGAATTTAAAGAAGAGTGATTTTATTGCCAATAGATTGATTGATGAATATTTGTTTGGAATTGATCATCCTTATGGAACCTATTCTACAGAGGCTTCTTTTAAAAATCTAACACGCGAAGATCTTGTCAATTTTTATGATCGTTTTTACAAGCATGGTAAAGCTGTCATATTCATGGCCGGTAAGTTTCCTAAAAATATGCAAAGCTTGATGAACAAGTACATTGGAAGCTTGCCATTGAATCAAAAAGCAATGCCTGATTTTGATCATCCGATTGTTTCTGCTGCGACAAAAAAATATTCAATTGTAAATGATGCAAGCTCGGTGCAAGGATCTATTAGAATGGCAAGAAGATTTCCCAATCGACATCATCCAGATTTTCCTGGAACACAAGTATTGAATAATGTATTGGGAGGATTTTTTGGATCAAGATTGATGCGCAATATTAGAGAAGACAAAGGATATACTTACGGCATACATAGTTATTTACAGAATCATGTACAGGAATGCGCCTGGATGATTAGTACCGATGCCGGAAAAGATGTCTGCGGTGCAACGATTGAGGAAGTGTATAAGGAGATGGCCATACTGAGAAATGAAAAGATAGATGAGGCCGAGTTGAAATTGGTTAAAAATTATATGTTGGGGGCCTTGCTAGGGGATTTAAATGGGCCATTCCAAATCATGAATCGTTGGAAGACTTATTTATTAAACGATTTGGACATCGCTTATTTCAGTAAAACCATCGAAACGGTTCGTGCGATACAACCTGCCGATCTTCAAGCATTGGCAAATCAATACCTTCAAGCTGAAGACTTTTATGAACTAGTGGTGTATTAGGAGTATTTATAAATTTATTTTCAAACGCTAAATACTGATTATCAGCTATTTAGCGTTTTTGTTTTTACAGTACCTTAAAAAACTTGGTACTATGTGATGCATAGTACCTTAATTATCCTTAGTTTTGTGCGATAAATTAAAATTATGGATATTCAAAACACACAAAGTCAGATGCGCAAGGGCGTTTTGGAGTTTTGCATATTGTCCATCATTCAACAAGGGGAGGTTTATCCAAGTGATATTGTTGAGCAAATGAAAGCGGCCAATCTGCATATTCTAGAAGGTACATTGTACCCACTATTAACAAGATTAAAAAATGCGGGCTTACTCAATTACCGTTGGGTGGAAAGTATCAGTGGTCCGCCAAGAAAATATTTTGTGATGACGGAAGCTGGAACAGAAGCTTATGAAGTCTTACAAAAAACTTGGAATGAAATGACGACATCGGTCGATACCATTATCACACCAAAAGCAAATCCGATTGTTCACCAAGCAGATGCTGCTCAATAAATATATAACAATGAAAAAAGTAATCAATATCAATTTCCAAGGCCGCATTCTTCCTATCGAAGAAATGGCGTACGAAAATTTGAAACAATATATAGAAAGTCTAAGAACTTATTTTGAACAAGAAGAAGGGAAGGACGAAATTATCAATGACATTGAATGTCGTGTAGCTGAATTATGTGAAGACCGTCTTAAAAAAGGTGCAGTTTGCATCACAGAGCAAGACATAGATTTAATCATTACAAGTATTGGTCGTCCTGCTGATTTTGAAGCACATGATGGCTTTGAAGCCAATACTACAACCAATACTACAAACAATGCTGGAACCAATCAAGCACAATCAAATGCTGCTCAAACTGCTAGTGAACCAACTTATCAAAAAAGATTGTACCGAGACGAGCAGAACAAAGTCTTAGGTGGTGTTTGTGCGGGTATTGCGAATTATTTAAACTTGGATCCAATCCTTGTTAGAGTTTTGTGGATCCTGCTTTTTGGTATTTCATTTTTTGCCTACCTACTATTATGGATAGCCGTGCCAAGTACTTCTGTCAAAGAAGTGGGAGGTATTCGTAAAAGATTATTTAGAGATCTTGACAAAAAAGTCATTGGTGGAGTATGCGCAGGGATGTCTAAATATTTTGGTGTTAAAGTAGGTATTATCAGAGTCTTATTTTTATTACCAACAATTTTATTGATTTTTAATTGGAACCATTTTCACTTATTCCAATTTTGGGAGTTTAATGATTATAATAACTTTTTTGATGTGACCTTTATGCCAGGTGCCATTTTTGTGTACATCGTATTATGGTTGGTAATACCAGAAGCAAGAACCAGTGCAGATAAATTAGAAATGATGGGCGAAAAAGTGGATATCAATAGTATTAAGAATGCGATTCAAACAGATTTGGAAGGATTTGGTAAAAGAGCTAAAACTTGGGGGACTAGTTTTGATAAAAAGCAACCCTCTTTTGCAGAAAACGCCAATACTACTAGCGCCAACACAAACAATACGAATAGTAATGCAAGTGATTTAGATAAAAGAAAGGGATGTTTCTATTATTTTGGAAGAACCATTACCATTTTGATGAAAGCATTTGTATATTTTATCCTTGGCATCATTACGATTTCAGTGCTTGCCGCATTATTTGGGGTTGGAGTTGCTACGACTGGTTTATTGCCATTGAAAAAATTTATTTTAGAAGACGGCTTACAATCTTGGGCATTAATAGGCACTATCTTATTTTTTATATGGGTACCAGTGATTGGTATTGTGACTGCGATCATCCGAAAAATCGCAGGCTTTAAAAAATCTAATGTTTGGGTGAGGTCTAGTTTTATTGCTTTATGGGTACTTGGTTGGGTTTGTATCTTTTATTTCTTTAGTAGTTTAGGCAATAGTTTTTCTAAGCACAATCAACCTATTGAAAAAAGCATTGCTTTAGTAAATCCAGGGGTAGATTATTTAGAAGTGACTGCTTCACCAAAAATGAAATACTATGAGCAAAGATGGTTTAATATCGAACCATTCCAAGTGTACAATGATGACACGGTGCGTGTGCGTAATTTAAAAATTAGAATTGTACAATCCAAGACAGATAGTTTTGAAGTGAAGTACGTGACCATGAGCAATGGTAAGTCTATAAGCGAAGCCAATTTACTAGCAGATAAAATCAATTTTTCTGTCCTTCAACAGGATAGCACTTTATTCTTAGATAGGGGTATTGCTATTACTAATAAAGATAAATTTAGAAACCAGCATGTGATTATGACCATTGCTGTGCCTGTTGGAAAGCGTTTCAAAATTACCAATAAAGGTTGGTCACAAACTAATATCAGAATCAATAGTAGAGGTGTTCAATCTGAAACGATGAATCATTTTGGTGGAGATGATCTTTGGGTAGACGAATGGAATGAAAATTGGGACAGCGAATCTTTTTCTTATGATAGAGGTGTGGAATATAGGATGACAGCGGACGGTTTGGAAAAGATCAAGTCCGATAATGATGCATCGGATGCAGATAATGATGGCACTAATGATAATGATGATAATGATGATAATGAATCCATTGACGAGATGGAAGAACAATTACAAAAATTAAAAAAAGACAGAGAAAATCTTGAACAGAATTTAGAAAAAACGAGGGCACAAAAAATTCAAGAATTAGAAAAGATTGATCGTGCTTTGGAGGAAAAGAAAGCGGAAAAGAATGGGGTAAAACAAAATCCATCTGATATTAAAAAGAAACAACAAATTGCAATACAGACGCCATCAGGTTTAAGCAAGGTGGCTGCGGTGGCTAAAAAAGCGGAGGACTTAAACTTATTGATTCAGCGCTTTACTTATTAAAACGTTTTTTTGTTGATTTGGTGAAG
>JBMOFB010000062.1:0-8761 GCA_049314475.1 Sediminibacterium sp. | reverse complement strand
ATAGCATGTGTAGAACAGTTTGTTGTAAAAATGCTTGCGCAAAAAGAGATTGTGGTGAAGTTAATTATGTGGGAGATTGGTAAAACCTATGCAGACTCCCAAAAAGAGTTTGACAGAACTGTCGAATATATTTATGCAACTATAGAAGCGTTAAAAGATATCGATAGAGACTCATCTAGATTCACTATTGAACAAGGTATCATTGCTCAAATTAGAAGATCACCATTAGGGGTTGTTCTGTGCATGGGGCCATTCAACTATCCTTTGAACGAAACCTTTACCACTTTGATTCCTGCAATCATTATGGGTAATACTTTATTATTTAAGGCTCCAAAGCATGGTACCTTATTACACTATCCAATGTTAGAAGCATTTAAATCTTGTTTCCCTAAAGGGGTGGTGAATACAATTTATGGAAGAGGTAATGTCATTATCCCTGCATTGATGGAGTCTGGCAAGATCAATGTATTGACGCTGATTGGTTCAAGTAAAGTAGCCAATCAATTAAAAAAATTACATCCAAAAGTAAATAGACTTAGAGCAATTTTAGGCTTGGATGCAAAGAACGCAGCCATCATTACAAAGGATGCGGATATTAAATTAGCTGTACAAGAAACAGTTTTAGGATCACTTTCATTTAATGGACAAAGATGTACCGCACTTAAAACTATTTTTGTGCATCAATCTATTGCAAAAGAATTCATTGAGTTATTAAAAGAACAAGTTGCTAAATTACAATTTGGATTGCCATGGGAAAAAGGGGTGACGTTGACGGCACTACCAGAGCCAGGTAAGCCAGCTTATTTAAATGATTTAATAGAGGATGCTAAATTACATGGCGCAGCTGTGATGAATGAAAACGGCGGTACTATTAAAGAAACATTTTTCTACCCAGCAATTTTGTTTCCAGTGAACCACAAGATGAAAGTATATGTGGAAGAACAGTTTGGTCCAATCATTCCAGTTATTCCTTTTGAAGATATTGAAGAGCCTATCCAATATATTATTGAGTCAACTCACGGTCAACAGGTTAGTTTGTTCTCAAAAAATCAATCCGAATTAGCAAGTTTGATCGACCCATTGGTCAATCAAGTAAGCAGGGTGAATATCAATTGTCAATGTCAACGAGGTCCAGATAGTTTTCCGTTTACAGGACGTAAGGATAGTGCGGAAGGTACTTTGTCAGTAGTAGACGCATTAAGATCTTTTTCGATTAGGTCTTTAGTAGCTGCAAAATTAACCGATGAGAATAAGCACATCATCAACGATATTGTATCCTCTCATCATTCTAATTTCTTAAGTACTAAGTTTATATTTTAAGCGAATTTTGCTAAGTACAAAAAAGCCTTCTATTTTATTTAATAGAAGGCTTTTTTGTAAGGGGCATATAGTTGATTATTCATAAACCCTAAGGCTGTTTCCTGAGAGGGTAGTTTTATGATTATTCATAAATCCTAAGGCTGTTTCCAGTACGTGTAGTTTTATATTGTTTCAATGCCGAAGCTGCTGGTCCGGTGAGCACTGAACCTGTTGTACTAAATGCGGAGCCATGACCAGAACAGTAAAAACGATTATTACTTGGTTGGAAATCTAAAGTAACTTGTTGATGGGTACAAAGAGAACTTACTGCTAAAAATTCATCGGTAAGCGTTCTAGCAATGATGATATTATTTGTTTTATCAACATAAAAACCACCAGCAGCATTTAAACTGGTGTAAGGATTTGTTGTTATATTGATTGTGAAATCAATTGATTTAGGCGGATTATTATTTGATGGCGGCGGAGGTGTAGGAGCAGGGCTATCTGATTTAGAACATCCTTGCATGCAACCAAAAATGAGTATTGAAGCAGCACTAAGGCCAACTTTTTCAATAAAATCTTTTCTTTCCATTATTATAAATTTTTATGATAAATAAAATTAAACTTACATTATAACAATGGTTAAAGTACTTTTGTTGTAGAATTTAATAGATAGTTAACCAAAAATTACGCCTACATGCATAACTATTTGAATTACAAATCTTTGAAAAAGATTATTTTTTTATTCATCTTCATTGGTTGTGTCAATCATGCCCACGCGCAAACCGATTCGCTTTTGCAAACCTTATTGGTAGATGAAAAAATTGATAGCCAATTGATTGCTCCCAAAAAAATGTTGTTTACGCAACAATTGATTTGGGGTAATTACGGCATTTTAAAAAACAGGTACGGTAGTGTTGAAGACCCTATAGAAAGAAGAAAGATTGATTTAAGGATAAGAAGAAAGATGTTACAACTGCATCAAATTGGAGGCTTTGTCACATTGGGCGGTATGGTTGCACAAGGTATTATAGGAAGCCAGTTATACAAAGGCTCTTATCAATTAAAGGAAACGCACGAGAAACTAGGTACTGCAATTAACTTATCCTATGGGTTTACAGCAGTCAATGGATTATTTACACCTCCATCCACTTTTAAGAGAGATAAAAAGTTAACTTCTATTAGATTGCATAAATGGTTGGCCATTGCGCATATGTCAGGCATGATCGCAACCAATATTCTAGGGACTCAAATTGAAAATAATTATGCACTTAAACCTTATCACCGTGCAGCAGCTTACACTAGTTTTATCAGTTTAGCAGCAGCTATGGTGGTGATTAAATTTTAATTTATGCTACTACATGTAATACTTTCTTTTGTTTTATCGATGTTCTTTCAAAATCCAAATTTTGAAACGACTGCTTCATCGGTCACTTATTCAATGAAACATAAATTACATAACTGGGAAGGGGTAAGTAAGGATTTAAAAGTAGCCACTAAGTGGAACGAACAAAAAAATGAAATTGAACAAATTTCAATTGTAGTGAATGTAGCTACATTTAACAGTGGACTTTCTAGCAGAGACAGTCATATGATGGAAGTGTTAGACGGGCTCACTTATCCAAGAATTATATTTAGCAGTAATAGTGTGCAGTATACACCAGACGGTATACTTGTAAAAGGTAAATTACAGTTTCATGGTGTAGAGCGAATGATAGAGACCAAAGTAAAACAAGAAAAGATCAATCGTAGATTGGTGTTTAGTGGTAGCCTTCCCGTTTTATTAGAAGACTATAAAGTAGAAAGACCAGGATTATTATTTGTAAAAGTAGATAACTTAGTTAAGATAGATTTTCAGGTAGCGTATAATAATTAGAAAATTATCCTAGTAAGGTTTTAATTTTTCTATAAAGATTAATTCAAGGCCTTGTCTGCGCAACAACTACTTGCAAAAGAATCTGGCTTTGCTTTAAATGCAAAACCCATCCCCATAATATAACCCATGGCATCTTTTAATGCCTCATTGCTTTTAAATTGACTATTGGTATTGATGTCGGCATGTACTTCCATTTCCACATCATGTTCAATGAATAAATCACAAAGAGAATAGGCAATTTCGACACTCTTTGACACTTCAAGTAACATCCTTTCTTTTATATGAAGTGATTGATTTGTTTTTTCATTATGAATAAACATGAATCCACCATTTTTTTCTCTTAAAAAAACAATGACAGTGGCAAATTCTGTTACAGATTGTTTTACCTGACTATCAGTGCCTATATACACTTTAAGTTTATTATTTTTTGCAGTTTCTTCCTCGATACACTTTTTTACATGCTCAGCTATTGGTATCGAAATTACTTCGCCGCTAAATTTACGCCAAACCATATGCATCGTTTTAATACCTACAAATTATGCAATTTATACATATAGCCATATTAAGATAAGAACAAGTTTTACATTATTTATGCACTCCCCGTATTGTAAGAAAACGCCTTCATTCATTCCCTTTTATTTTTCTTAAATTAAACTTTTCAATTTATTTTTGGTCAAAGCTTAAACACCAACATATGAGATTAATTTATTTAACCCTTTGTTTCCCCCTAGTATTACTACAAGCTTGTACCAAAGAGGCAGCTACAACTACACCAACCGGTAGTTCAAATAATACCACAAATCCAGTGGTAAGTGAAACAGTACCAGATATCTATAAAAAAATATATGGTGCGTCTAGTATCACTTCTGATGGCACCTATATTACTATTAAAACCACAGGACTGCCTGACCATAAGAGTAGCTATTATGCTACAACAAATGCGTTGTATGATAATTTCTCTGGTACCACATTTGCGGGATATCAGTTTCAAAAAAATCCAAATTCAATTGCTGCAAAAGCCTATGTCTTTAAAATTCCCGTTAATCCTAAATTGGCAACCACGAATCTTCCTACACCTCTTGGTGCCATTGGGGTATCTTTAAACGGCGTTCCATTTTACAATCAATATGCAGGTCCTAATCAGCCTTTAGTAAACGAGATCACTTCTTTTGATCGTTATTGGGGACATCCAGCACCTTCTAGCGCTTACCACTATCATGTAGAGCCACTTTATTTAACTACAGTTAAAGTCACTAAATCAGCATTATTGGGGTTTTTATTAGATGGATTCCCAGTGTATGGTCCTGAAGAAAATGGTGGATTGGTTGATAATAGTAAGCTAGATAAGTTCCATGGTCATACATTGGCCACTGCTGATTATCCTAGTGGCATTTATCATTATCATATCACCAGTGTTGACCCATACATTAATGGCGCTGGATTTTACGGAACACCTGGAACAGTTTCGCAATAAATGAAAAAGGTATTGATTGTACAACTGCTTATTGTGAGCCTATTTTTTTCCGCTTGTGATTTAAATCGCAATACTAGCCAAAACATAAAGCCAGCATCAAGTAATTTGGCAGTTGGTAAGATTGAGGTACCTAGGATATTTAAACCTAGTACAGATAAGGCTTTTACATTACACCAAGACACCCTTTTTTACGATAATTTAAAATATAGTGGATTGTTATATACCCTATACAATGCAAATGATACGATGATGGTATCAAGTTATTTGAATGGGCTGGAAGAGGGGAACCAAAAAAAATGGTACTCCAATAAACAAATCGCTTCAATCAGGGATTATCGAGCTGGAAAAAAAATAGGCAAACATATTGGCTATTGGGAGAACGGACAACCACAGTTTGAATTTTATTTTGAAGATGGGGAGCATCATGGTGTTGCTAAAGAATGGTATCAAAACGGCCAAGCATATAGAACCTTTCATTACGAACATGGTTATGAACAAGGCAGTCAAAGAATGTGGTGGGAAAACGGCATTATAAGAGCCAACTATGTAGTTAAAAATGGCAGAAGGTATGGATTGGTTGGTTTGAAACTTTGTATGAACCCAAATGACACCATTTTAAAAAATAATCAATGACCAATATCAAGTTGTATGTATCTAGACTAATATCAAGTTGCACCTCTAGATGCATGTTATTCTTTATACTCCTTTTCAGCTTTCTTGTTTTGTCTTGTAGAACAAACAATCAGCCACTAGAAGCAATTAATACCGCAAACGAAACATTGCCTTATTTTAATACCCCAGATTGGACCCCAGAATGGATTGAAAAAACGGATAGTCAATACCAAAAAATACATCAGATCCCAGCTTTTAATTTTAAAGACCAAGAAGGGAATGCTATTTCAAATAAAACGGTGAATGGGAAAATATATATCGCTAATTTTTTCTTTACAAGTTGCAGGGGGATATGCCCTAAAATGACGAGCAATATGTATCTATTACAGGAAGCTTTTAAACTAGATACAACCATTTTATTTTTATCACATAGCGTAACGCCAGATATAGATTCAATTGCTGTTTTAAAAAAGTATGCCATTGAAAATAAAGTCAATAGTAAACAATGGCATTTATTGACTGGAGCTAAAAAGGATATTTATGACTTAGCTAAGCAGCAATATTTTGCTGGGGATACCATTGGCTATTATCAAACGGGCAATGAGTTTTTACATACCGAAAATTTTATTTTAGTAGATCAAAAGCAGCGCATACGAGGCGTTTACAATGGTACACTCTTAGTTGAAATAGAAAGAATCAAGGAAGACATAGCCATCTTAAAAAAAGAAGATTAGAAAAACGTATAAACTTTTTTTAAACACTAAAAATTAAAAAAAGGGTCTATGCGTTAAAACACATAGACCCTTTTAAACTAAGCTTTTAGTCTGTCAGTAACTAAATTATAATTTAGTTGTTTTATAAATTTTAATCGTTCCATCATTCTCGTTGCTTGTTACAATTAAGCTTTGATTAATTGGACTTTTTGATGCAGGTATGAATAAAAGACCTTCTGGTGCATCACCTGTTTTATACATTTTAATAAATACTGGAGCAGTTGGGATGGTAATATCATAAATGGCAAATGCATCAGCTCTTTCCAATCCAATAATCGCAATGCTTTTACTACCAACTCTTCCAATGGTTACAGACTCAGGCTCAACCGACTTATCGTCACTTCTGCCATCATCATAAATTGCTAAATCCTTTGCTTTAATATCTAATTCGTTTTTGCTATCAAATACTTGGCTTCCTGTTGTCGCGTTCCAAACACTAAATGATCTTGAACCTAAGGAGTATAAAGCATCAAAATCACCATCACCATCTGTATCACCTAATGTAGTTGTAATATTCAATCTACCTAATACTGCATCCGTCTTAAGTGTTGTCGCAGTTGGGAAGTTTGTTGCATCTAAACTTACATCTTTTACTCTTTTCATTTCTGTAAATGCGGTATATTCTCTGGAATCACCTTCGTTTGCTGTAAATAAATAAGGTGTTCCATTGTAATTGAAATAGGCAATCGCGTCAGGCATATACATACCGTATAATTTTGCAACTGGTGCGAATTCAATTTTACTATCCCTATCACTTACATCAATTGCATTTGCTGCTAATGAGTAGTCTTTAAATCCAAGTGGCGTAATTTTTTTAATGGTTGCAGTCATTAAATCAATTTCGGCAATCGCATTATTTTCTTGTAGGGTAACGTAGGCAGTTCTTGAATCATCAGAAACAGTCACATATTCAGGTTCAATATCTTTAACGAAATTTTTACCAGGTCCAAAGATTCTAAATCCTTTAGAAGCTAAACTAGCTAACTGGCTTTCAAACGATGCAAAATTTAAAGTTGTTACAGAATAATCAGCTACTTTAATAATTGAAACGCTTCCTTCTGGGTCATTCAGGTAATCATTGCTTGGCTCACCTTCATTTGCAGATATAATATATTTACCATCTGGACTAAAAGTAACCATGTCTGGAAGTGCACCTACATTGATTGATTTGATTTCTGCATAGGTAGAAGTATTAAAAACTACAATTTTACCTGCAGCCTGCTTATTAGTAGACTCAATTGCAGCTGCTAATTTACCATTACTCACTGCAACGCTATTTACATAGCCACCATAAGGAAGCATGCTAATAGATTTTATGACAGTAACTAGGGCAGGATTGCTCATGTCTAGCACGTCAATTTTATTTTCAGTGCCGTTATTTACTGCAAACAGTCTATCCGTTTCTGAATCAAAAGCTGTAATTTCTGCAGCACCAACGCCACCTAAACTGATAGACGCAATTTCTGTATAGCCACTTAGATCCTCATTCTGCGTGTTCTCTAATGGTGGAGCTACATCTTCCTTACGGCAAGAAAAGATAGTGACTGTAATCAACAATAGGTAAAGGAATTTTAGTTGCTTCATATTTAAATTTTAAATACGAAAGTAGCAGCTACTTGTTACCATTACGTTAACTCATTATTAATTTAAAGTTAACAAGGTGATGGTTTATAAAGGCCAGAAATAAAAAACCACCTATGAGTTGAGTCATAAGTGGTTGATATATAATTTAATCGATCCTTGTTCCTAGTATCCTATAAATTTTCTTTCTTAGTTATTAACCCCATCATTTGTTTCATGGTCTTATCCATCCCTTCTGGGCTACCATCTAAAAATATGACATTGCCTTTTCCATATTCTGCAAAGTTCTTAATGGCTTCAGTCCACATGCTAAATAAAATGACATTCGTATCTAAATTTGCTTGCTTCATTTCTTCTGCAGCCTCTGTCATACCCTTAGCCACCTCTTGTCTGAAAAGGGCAACACCTTGACCTCTTAATTGCGCTGCTTCTTTCTCGGCTTGTGCAGATATTTTAATTGAATTACCTTCTGCTTCTGCGGCCTTCGTTTTTGTAATTAATAAAGCCTGTCCTTCGTTTTCGGCAGCCGCCTTTAAATTATTACTAGCCACCACCTTACTCATACTATCCATCACCACCTGATCAAACGTGATATCATTAATTTGAAGGTCTTGCAAATGGTATCCCCATTCTTCCAAACTATTATCAATCTGTTCTTTTACAAAGTCAACAATTTCTCTGCGCGCTGTTAACACCTCTGCTTGTCTTTTTGTAGCAACATAGGCTCTAATGCTTCCCTCCACCGTTCTCACAAGGGCCTGCATCAAATCCTTATTACTAATAAATTTAAAAGCAACCTTTTTTACTGTTTCTTCCTCAGAGTTTTGAACAGAGTATAATAACATACTCTTAAAGTAAACATTCGCTTGGTCAATGGTCACCGCCTGAAATTCTAATTCTATGCTTTGATTTTGAATGCTGACTCTTCTAAAAATGCTTTCAATAAAAGGAATCTTAAATCTTAAACCTGGCAGCATGATTCTTTGGTACTTACCAAATAAAGTGATGATGGCGATGGTCCCTTGATTTACCACCACAACGCTAAAAAATAGCAGCGTTAAGATGGATATAGAGATGACTAAAAGTTCGAGCATAAAAAATAGTTTTAATGATATAAAGCTAACCAATTTTCTATACACATACTAA
>JBMOFB010000061.1:0-8908 GCA_049314475.1 Sediminibacterium sp. | reverse complement strand
GTATTGGTTTGTGCAAAAATGCTTAAAGAAAGTAAGCTTAAAATAAATATGATAGAAGATTTTCTCATTTAAAATTGATTATTCGATTACTAAGAACTGGTATAAATTTGTTGACTTTTGATAGCTAGTCTAAGGCGTCAAAATTAGACAATTATGTTTGTCATTTAAGTAAGTTCAATTTATTTTCTTTCTTTTACAATAGTTTGATTAAATTTATACTGAAACATTTTAATCGCATGAAAAAATTACTATTTATCCTAGTCTTTTCAACTTTAATTTTTGCTTGTAAAAAAGAAGCTGAAACAACTACAGTTACGCCACCAACTTCATCGACCAATCCAAATACGGCTCCTAATAAATGGATTCACGAAGTCATGTCATATTATTATTTATGGAGTGACAAAATGCCAAGCCTAGCGAATACCAAAACAGATGCTAAGCCTACAGATTATTTTTATACACTTTTAAATGACTATCCTAAAACAGATCGTTTTTCATGGATCGACGAAAGTGTTACCAATTTACAAAATCAATTAAATGGTATAAGTACTGTGTTGGGTGTTAAAAACAATGCATTTTATACAGACAATACAAATACTAGCCTTGCATTTGTACTCGCTTATGTTTTAAAAGGAAGCCCTGCCGAAAAAGCTGGATTAAAAAGAGGGGATATTATTTTAAAAGTAGATGATCAAACTATTACGAATGCAAATTATACAACCATTTTATCCAATCAAACTTTAAAACTTGGGCTTGGTGACTTTGTGGGTGGCGCATTTGTTTCCAATGGAAAATCCGTTACCGTAACTAAAGTTGAATTACAAACAAATCCAATTTTAGCCGATACCATCATTGCATGGTCTGGAAAAAAAGTGGGCTACCTTGCTTATAGTCAATTTTTAACAAGTTTTGATGATAGCTTGAGAGCCATCTTTGGTCGCTTCAAAACTGCAGGCGTCAATGAATTGGTTTTAGATTTTAGATACAATGGTGGTGGGTATGTGGTATCTTCTGATTTGATTACCAACTTAACAGTAAAAGATGCAGCAGCAAGAGTAGGGAAAAGGATGAATAAAAAAGTATACAATGCAACTTATACTGCTTATTTGGAAAAAAATTCTGGAGCTAGTGCTTTTGAAACCTTATTCAAATCCGAAGCCAATAACCTTGGTACACTCAGTCGTGTCTTTGTGTTAACTGCAGGCAATACCGCTTCTGCAAGTGAATTGGTGATTAATAATTTACTACCATTTATGGATGTAATTTTAATTGGAGAAAATACTTATGGAAAAAATGTAGGCTCATTCACTATCACCGATCCAAATAAGCGATGGGACTATGGACTGCAGCCAATTACTTTTCTTACAGAGAATGCAATTGGGAAATCCGACTATGGTACAGTAAGTGGATTTACTCCAAATCATATTTTAAAGGACAATGTATTACCTTATAAGGCTTTGGGTAACCCAGGTGAAACCTATTTTAACAAGGCCTTAAGTTTAATGGGTTATGTTGCTTATCAACCAAGCTCCACCGAGCGCAGTCCAAAGTATACAAGAACTTTAGCGAGTAAGGAATCCTTCTCTGATAACAAATGGTTAGACAGAAAGGAAATGTGGATGGACCCAAAATAATGAATGTATGAATTTACGTATACAAGTTTTTGTAACGGGTGGCACTTTTGATAAAGCGTATAATGAGTTAAATGGTACTCTTTTTTTCAAAGAAACACATTTACATGAGATGCTTGATTTAGGTAGAAGTAATTTGGATTTATCCATTGCAACTTTGATGATGAAAGATAGTCTAGATTTTGTGGAAGAAGATCGAGCAATCATTGCGGCGGCATGTAATGCTTCTGATGCCAAAAAAATTGTGATCACGCATGGCACAGATACCATGACTATTACCGCACTCTATTTGCAAAAACATTGCCCCAATAAAACTATTGTACTCACAGGTGCAATGATTCCTTATAAGTTTGGTAGTTCGGATGGTTTATTCAATTTAGGTAGCGCACTCGCTTTTACACAAGTCCTTCCTACAGGCGTTTATATTGCTATGAACGGTAAATATTTTGAAGCAGACAAAGTCAAAAAAAACACGGAGAAAGGTGAGTTTGAAGCAATCTAAAAATTAACTTATTCAGCTACACTAGTTAATTTAGGCAATAACTGCGTCCCAAAGCTTAGCGCGTATTTGTAAAGCTTCTATAGAAGCTTCTTCTGCTTCCTTCCACTTTACATCATCGGTTCCACAAAGCTCTGAGACCATTTCCAAAGCAAGATGGCTGTGATGTCCACCATCTACTTCGATATGACGCTCGATATAGTATTTAAATATGGACACTTTCTCTGGTGATTCTGCTACTAATTTTTCTAGTAAACGCGTAAACATATCTGGAATTAAATCCTCTCTTCCAAAAGTAAACACTGCAGCCTGCACATGCGCAGGAGCATGATTCACGATTTTAAATGTGAAGTTCAAAAAGTCTTTTACAGATGCTGCGCAATCCAATTGCTGAATAGCATTTTCAATACTTAGGCCTGATTGAAGCGACAGCATCAATCCTTGTATAGCATTGGTAGATGCACCCATTTGTTGCATCGCTTGTTGGTACAATTCAAAATGACTGATGCGATTGTCAAAAGCATCTACATCGGATTCTTCTCCAAGTACAATTTCATTGATTAAATACCTTGTATTCGCCGATCCAACTGGTACCCATGGCGTTTGCACACAGGTTAATTTTTGTTGTAAAGATTTAAGCAAACTCATAAAATCCCACACTGCAAACACATGTACTTCTGCAAATTTTTGCAATTCTGCTAAAGTTTGTATTTGATGGTATACAGGATGTTGTAATAATTGCGCTCTACTTGGTTCTATCGCTATTTTTAATTGCTGAATGCTTGTGTTCATAAGGTGTTTTGAAGACAGCAAAGTTATGTAAATATGAAAGCAACATCAATGCTGTTTAACATATATGACATATGAGCCACTATATTTAAACTTTTTTAGAAATAGTTTGCGATTTAAAAGCAGAAGTCGTTTAAATTATTTTAGTTGCGAAGTGTCCACTCTTGTTGGCGTGTCTTTTCCTGCAATAATAGAACCTGCACTTAAAGCAATTGCTTTAATGATTTCATTCATATTGTCTAGATCTAAAGTTTCTATTTGATCAGAAGCTTTATGGTAATTAGGTTCTGAATCCATTTTAGAAGTAGAGATGGTATGCGCTGCTACACCCAATCTAGCAAGTGTTGCATTATCCGAACGGTAAAATAAATTTTGTTCTGTATACGGGTCTGGATAAAATTTAAAATTGGTTCCTTCTAAGTTTTTTTGAAGAATAGCGCCCATATTGGTCTTATCAAAACCAGTGATATACGCACTGTTCTTTCCCCACTTACTTTCTGTACCAATCATTTCGATATTGAACATGGCAACTACTTTAGCTGGATCCAGTTGCTTTGAAAAATATTGAGCGCCGTATCCACCTACTTCCTCTGCTGTAAAAGCTGCGAATAGGATAGTTCTTGCATTGTTATTAAGTGCTTTATAATATTTTGATAACATGATCATTGCAGTGGTTCCTGCTGCATCATCGTTGGCACCATTGTAAATAGAGTCTCCATTAATCATATTTTTTGAATTGATGCCTATATGATCATAATGACCCGAAAAAATTACATATTCATTTGGCAAAGTTTTTCCAGGAATCATAGCCACGACATTGGCTAATTTCATGGACTCAATTTGATGGCTGGCTTGTATCGCATATTTCACTGGTGCTGTATTCGTTAAAATAAATACCACGGTCGCTTGATTGGAAGCTAAATTATTTTTAAAGCGGACTAATCTTGCAAAGTTTTGTGTATGCGACTCATCCACTAAAACAATCGTTTTTTGATTTGCACCAATGATTTTTGCAGCAGCCTGATTTAAATTTTCTCCAGCTGCTATTTTTGATACCGCATAGCCAGAAGCTTCATTGATATTGATTTCTGGTTCTATAGTAACTACAATCACTTGCTTAGTATCAATAGTGGCGCCATCTATACTTGCAGACAAGCTGATGAATTTTGGTCTATTAATAGAAAATGATTGTAAGAAATTATTGTCTCCTTTGATAGACTTTAATCCTGTGGCCTCAAATTCCTTGGCAATAAATGCAGCAGCTTTATCGATGCTTGGACTAAAAGTTCTTCGACCTTCCATTTCGTCAGAAGCTAAAACACGCTCTATCCTTTCTGTCTCAGACTTGGTGATTATTTTATTAATCATTTGGCTAATACCTAAATAAGGGATTAACAATGTGATACATATTAATTTAATCATTTTCATATTAAATATTTTATAATTGCTTTAAAGATAATTTCATTTTGAATGCAAATAAAAAAAATGATGCTATCCCAAATGAAAATAAAAGCAGTTTAAACTTTTGAATTTGATTATTGTCTAAATTGCTAACAAATTACTTGCATGCCGCTAAGCCCCCTTTCCAGTAATAAAGGTCTTGAAACCTATCAAGGCCCTTGGACGAAGCAAACGACGACTCATTTATTAAATAGAGTGCTTTTTGGCGCTAAGCATGCAGAAATTCAACAATTTTTAGCAAAGGGATTGAATGCTTCAGTGACTGAATTGCTCAATCCAACAGCACCTCTTCCTAGCCCCCCACTTAATGAATACAACACAGCCACCGTCATTGATCCAGCTGTTGCTCCAGGCACCACTTGGATCAATAATCCAACCAATGACGGCACCATCAATGGCTTAAGAAGGAATAGCTTTAAAAAATGGCTTACTGGAGTAATGATTCATCAGGATCTAAGTGTCAGAGAAAAAATGACCTTGTTTTGGGGCAATCATTTTGGCACAGAAGCGGATACTATTTCTTTTGGAAACTATGTATACCAACACCATGATACTTTAAGAAAAAATGCCCTTGGGAATTATAAAACAATGGTCAAAGCGGTCACCATTGATCCTGGTATGTTGAGGTATTTGAATGGCTATTTGAATTCCGCAACTGCGCCTGACGAAAATTATGGCAGAGAATTACAAGAATTGTATACTGTTGGTAAGGACAATGAGATTCAATTTACAGAGTCAGATGTGAAAGCAGCAGCAAGAGTGTTAACAGGATGGCGTATCAATGCAAGCTTCAATAGTTATTTTGATGCAACAAGACACGATACAGGAAGTAAGCAATTTTCGAGCTACTTTAATAATAAAGTGATTACAGGAAAATCAGGTGCTGCAGGAGCTAGCGAAACAGACGAATTAATTGATATGCTATTTGCAAAAGAAGATACAGCAAAATATATCTGCAGAAGAATTTACAGATGGTTTGTCTTTTATTATATTGACGAGACCGTTGAAAAAAATATCATTGCGCCACTTGCTACAATTTTCAAAAACAACAATTTTGAAATTAAGCCTGTATTGTCTGCACTTTTTAACAGTGCACATTTTTACGACCCATTGTACATTGGATGTCAAATCAAAAGTCCGATAGATCATGTCATTGGGACTTTGCGTAAAACCAATATCGTTTTTCCAAATGCAATTACAGATTATGCAGATGCCTACACGCATTTTAATAATATGGTAGGTCAATTAACTAATTTTGGGCAAAACCTTGTTGATCCGCCTAATGTGGCTGGATGGCCTGCCTATTACCAGTCTCCTGAATTTGGTGAATTGTGGATCAATGCAGATACACTTCCAAAGCGAAATAAATTTACGGACTTAATGATTGAGACAGGCTATACCAGAAATGGTAAAAGAGTCATCATAGATTTAATCCCTTTTGCAAAATCTATTTCCAGCAATCCATCCAACCCGAATCAATTGATTCAGGATTTATTTGATCTTTTAATTTCAACCGAAATAGATCAAACGATCAAAGACAATTTAAAAAGACAAATTTTATTAAGTGGGCAAACCGCTGATTACTATTGGACAGAAGCTTGGAATAGCTATCAGTCTAATCAAAGTACAATCAATTTTAATTTGGTGAACACCCGATTGAAAGCACTAGTAAAATATATTATGAACCTGCCAGACTATCAATTAAGTTAAATGAAAAGAAGCACTTTTTTACGCAATAGTCTTGCGGTATTAACGCCCACAGTCATTAGTGGTAATCCAATACATGTGTTAAACAACCATAGTATGGTTGACCCAGCTGTTTTAGCAAATGTAAACAATGATAGGGTGCTAGTGATTATTCAATTGAATGGAGGAAATGATGGACTGAATACAGTGCTCCCAATCAATCAATATGGAGCATACTATAATGCAAGAACAAACATTGCCATCCCCGAAAAAAAGATACTAGGTTTAAATGGATTTGATGGAACTGGATTGCATCCTGCCATGACAGCTATGCAAAGATTATTCAATGATGGTCAGCTTGATGTGGTTCAAGCAGTGGGCTATCCTCAGCCAAATTTTTCACATTTTAGAGCGACTGATATTTGGATGAGTGGTTCTGATAGCACCCAATATTTAAACACTGGCTGGCTTGGGCGTTTTTTGGATAATAATTATCCAGGCTTCCCAGACAATTACCCAAATGAAGTGGATACTGATCCCCTAGCTATTCAAATTGGTTCAATGACTTCGCTCACTTGTCAGGGCCCAATTGTGAATATGGGCATGAGTATTTCTGATCCAAGTGCATTTTATAATTTATTTGATGCGAGTGAACAGCCCGTTCCCAATACCAATGCGGGTTATGAATTAAGTTTTATCAGAAGGATTTCAAAGCAGACCAATAAATATGCTACACGCATTAAAGCGGCATCTGACGCAGTGAAACAACAAGTCACTTATCCTAACTCAAGTTTAGCCAATCAATTAAAAATTGTTGCAAGATTGATTAAAGGTGGATTGAAAACAAAAATTTATTTAGTGAATTACGGTGGATTTGATACGCACGCTAGTCAAGCTGTGGCAACAGATACTTCCACTGGGACACATGCCAATTTATTAGGCGCTGTCTCTGAGGCCATTGGTGCTTTTCAGAATGATATTAAAAATCAAGAGATAGAAGATAGAGTGATTGGCATGACCTATTCTGAATTTGGAAGAAGAATAAAGTCAAACGCAAGTGGTGGTACAGATCATGGTGCAGCCGCTCCATTATTTTTATTTGGCAAAAATGTAAGAGGTGGCGTTTTTGGTGAAAATCCAAACATTCCTGCTAATGCAACTGTGGGTGATAATGTACCTTATCAATATGATTTTAGAACTATTTATAATTCTATTTTAAAAAATTGGTTCTGTGTGAAGGATGCAGATAATCAAGAAATCATGCTCAAACAATTTCCAACATTAAACTTAATCAATGCGAGTGCTTGTGCAGTTGAAATGAAGAATCCTGTTTTTGAAAAAAATGCAATGATTGTGGCTTATCCAAATCCTTTTTCTAGTCAATCCAGGATAGAGTTTAAAACCGAGGGAGGACATACTTTGGTGCAATTACTAGATACCTCTGGCACAGTTATTAAATTATTGATAGATGCAACTTATAGTTATGCTGGTATGAATAGTGTTACATTGCTTGGTGGTGATTTAAAGCCAGGGGTGTATTACGTTAGAATTCAAAATGGAATACATCAATACATTAAGACCATCATTAAGATTTAAAGTCAAATTTTTTTAAACTTTTTGAATTCTTTTTGGTCTAACTTGAACTAGCATGACAGACCAAGAACTCATTATCCAATTTCAAAACGGCGACTCAAAAGAAGCTGCCTTTACACAGCTGTTAAAAAGACATCGTGAGCCTGTTTTTTTTCAAATTAAGAAAATGGTGCTCGAGCATGCAGATGCAGATGATATTGCACAAGCTGTGTGGATTAAAGTTTGGAATAAGCTGGATGGATTTAAGCAAGAAAGTGCTTTTAGTACTTGGCTTTTTAGAGTGGCCTATAACGAAACCTTAAATTTTATAGCCCAGAAAAAACGTTTAAAAACACATACTACTCAAAATGAGTTGGACCATAGTTTAGAACATCCTTCTAGCCAAAATGCATTAAAAGAGACTGAGATTCAGATTAAATTAGAGCGTGCTATTGCGGAATTGCCTGAAAAACAACGATTTGTATTTATGCTAAGGTATTATGAAGCCTTTGACTACGAAAAAATAGCCTCTATCACAGGAACAACTGTTGGTGGGGCGAAGGCCAATTATCACCAAGCAGTCAAAAAAATGACCTCAATCCTTGAACAAGCTTAAACCTTTGACCTAGAAATAGGTCTAAACAACGATGAACGACATAAACGATAGTAAAAACGAATCAATTTCAAAAGGATTAGAAGAAGCCCTTAAAACCTTTGAATCAAAAACCAAGGAGTTACCTGTGGGCTATTTTGATCAATTTGAATTGGATTTAATGCGAAAAATTAAATCAGAAAAGCAAGCGCCCCAAAATGCGCGTATTGTTGCCCTATTTTCAAATCAAAAACAATACTTAGTTGCTGCAAGTCTAGTGTTAGCCATTGCAACTGGATACTTATTTTTTAATAAGTCAGAAAATACAAATGATTCCATGGCAAAAGTGGAGACCATTGAGATTGAAACTTTACCTGACGAATTAATTGAAGCCTACGTGAACTATAATGAATTTGTAGCCGAAGTAGAATGGAATAGCGCCATTGAAGCTGCTGGAAATAATCTAACATTAATCAATCATTAAAAAATAATTACCTAAACTATTTTAAACCATACTAAAATAAATTCGTCTAAATTAAAAATTACAATTTTATGAAAAAAGTACTATGTCTCTTTATTTTTACTGTGTCTGTTTTTGTAGCTCAAGCACAAGAGCAGCCAATGAATGGTCAAAATAGACCGGCTATGCGTAATAGACAAGGCATGGAGATGCCGCCA
>JBMOFB010000060.1:0-9031 GCA_049314475.1 Sediminibacterium sp. | reverse complement strand
CTATCTGGGACATGATCGGCTTTATCTAATTTTAAAGCCAGTGCTTGGATGGATGCCTTACTCAAAATTTTAAGACTATCTGGGACATTATTGACCTTATCTAATTGTAACGCTAATTTAAAGGCTGTGGTGTTATTTACGCCAGTGCCGCCCTGCGGTATACTTAAAATACCTTGTACATTTTCAGATAACACATGGTCTGCAGAAAATGCATAAGCGGCATATTGAATTTGTTGTTGCCCAATTCGAATAAATTGTAAATGATTATCTGGATCAATTTCTACACGCATAAAATAAGTAGATGCTGTCCAATTGATTTTTTCAAATATACCAATGGTAATAATTTTTGCAGGTTCTGCAGCGCCAATTAAAATTGTAAACAAACCCAATGGACTAGTGGTTACAGATTTTAATTCTTGATACAGTAGCTCCTCAGATAATGTATCTTTTAAAATACTAATTCTAATTTGCATTAACTTATTAGGCATGATCACGCCATAGTTTGTTCGAGCAACTGCCTGAAAAGCAATACCCTTTTGGCTTTGACTCAAACCCATTTGACAAAAAAATAGGTTTATAATGAGTACAATTAGTGCAATAAGTCTCATGGTTTTATAAATTTTAAAGTCTTCGTCCAATAATTTGTATTGATATCAAAGGCCATCTGCTCAGGCAAATAAAATACTTGCATGATATAGACTCCACTAGCCATTGCATTGATATTGATGGACCTTCCTGCATAACTACTTTTAAATTTGGTTTGATCACGCACTAATAATTGACCATGTAGATTAAAAATTTTAAATCCAAATAAAACTAGGTCGGGCTCTTTTGAATATAAGACGATGACATTTCTACTAAATGTATTTTTCAATTCGATACTAGAATTGTCTTTTTCCCAAATCCCATCATTGGTAAAACGATTGATTGTTGGCTGTAAAAAACCTGCAGTAAATTGATAGCTATTGGATTTGTCAAGGTTGATAGAAGTCAGTCCAAAATCAAGGCGCCAATCTAACTGCAATCCATCCAAATGAGTAGCCACAAAATGATCCCCTGCAAGACTAAATGTTTGTAAAGGCAATTGTTGTCCATGCAATCCATTCGTAGACATTTGCAATTGGAGTAATAAGAAAAAATAGATTAACTTAAGGTGGCGCATTGGTTAAACCTAGTCTTTCTAAATACTTATTTTTCAAGTATTTATACCTTTAAGCTCTGGAACCTTAAAATACAGCTATTTAAATTGATTTTTAAAGCATATTCAATTGACAGTTTGCTAAAAATTATTATCTTCATCCTGCGAACCTTAATAAAACCCTATGAAATATAATTGCTTGATTTTAGTTTTATGCATTGGCTTCTTTGCTTGCAGCAAAGGTGGGGACAGTCCTGCACCAACTCCAAAGCCACCTGTAGTAGTGGTAGAACCAAGTTTAACAGCCACTGGTGGTGTAGTCGTTGATATTGATCCAGGGACTAACAATATTTATGCTGTAGTTGGTACTTCGCAGAGAATAGAAGTTAAATTGGCTGCAATACCTGTTAGCGGAGTAAACATTGACACTAAACTGATTAGAATATCAGACAATACAACTGCTTTTACCAATAGCATTTCCTCTACTAGTTTAACGAATCCAGTAACTGTAACTGGCTTAGTACCTGGCGTGTTATACAATCTTTCGGTAGTAGTGACATCTAAAACCACCGCTTCAAATACTAAAACAGTTGAATTCAAAATGGCTGCAAAATAAGCAGCACCATTTATAAAATATTAGTCCCTTATCTTTTTAGATAGGGGATTTTTTTTGTACCTTATGTTTTGAAATTATTTCATCACTATTATAAAAAGTTACTATGCCTATTCAATTTATTAGACGCATTGTAGTATGTGCTTGTTTACTTAGTTTTTCTTTGCCCATTTTTGCGCAAAAAAAATACACCGAAAAAGATTTAGCTGCATTAAAGCAAACCCTTATGCAGTCTGTTGCTGGTAAGTCTAAGGACGTACAAGTGATGGTAGATCAGATTTTTAGTTTTGCCGAATTAGGATTTCAAGAAGTTGAAACTTCAAAATACATCACCTCGGTTTTGGCCAAAAACGGGTTCACTATAGAAAATGGTATTGCAAATATTCCCACTGCTTGGATGGCAAAATGGGGAACCGGTTCGCCTGTGATTGCATTAGGTAGTGATGTGGATTGTATTCCTAAAGCCTCTCAAAAACCAGGCGTAGCCTATAAAGCACCAATTGTCGAAGGAGCCCCTGGGCATGGTGAAGGGCATAATTCAGGACAAGCTGTGATCATTTATGCAGCCATTGCAATGAAAGAATTAATGGAGCGTGAAAAATTACCAGGCACCATTTTAATTTGGCCTGGTATTGCCGAAGAATTAGTTGGAGCAAAAGCATGGTATGTGCGTGATGGCTATTTTAAAGATGTGGACGCTTGTATTTTCACGCACGTGAGTGGTGATTTTACTTCTAGTTATGGAGATAATGGAGGGAATGGTTTAGTGAGTGTGCGTTTTGATTTTGAAGGAGAAGCTGCGCATGCAGCGGGTCAACCGTGGAGAGCTAAAAGTGCGTTGGATGCAGTAGAATTAATGAATGTGGGATGGAACTTTAAGAGAGAGCATCTTAAGCCTACCAATAGATCACACTATGTGATTGTAGACGGAGGTGACCAGCCAAATGTGGTTCCAAGTAAAGCAAGTGTGTGGTATTATTTTAGAGAGCGTACCTATGAGGATATTAAAATGAACTATGAATCAGGCATCAAAATTGCACAAGGTGCTGCGATGATGACGAATACAAAAATGACGCATCAAATGTTAGGTACTGCATGGCCTGGTCATTTTAATAAGCCACTTGCCGAAGCGATGTATGCGAATATTAAGAAAGTGGGTATGCCAGTTTGGGATGAAAAAGATATTGCATTGGCAAAGGGTGTACAAGCTTTGGTAGAAGCACCTAAGAAAGACCAACAAGGCAATCCAATTGATGGATTAAAAACGAGTATTGATACTTTAAAAGGATCTGTAGCATTTTCATGGGGTGGAGGATCTGATGATATTGCAGATATCTCTTGGAACCTACCAACGATTGTGTTAAGGTATCCAGCCAATATTCCTGGTACAAAAGGACACCATTGGGCAGATGCCATTGCCATGGCGACACCTATTGCACACAAGGGATCTTTAGTGGGTGCAGAAGCCACCGCAATGACTTTATTGGACTTATTCACTAAGCCTAGCTTAGTTGCAGATGCTAAAAAGTATTTTAAGGAAGTACAAACTAAAGATGTGCAGTACATTCCTTTCATTACTAAAAACGACCCTCCTGCAATTCATTTGAATAAAGAAATTCAAGGGGCTTATAGAAACCAACTTGAAAAGTTCTATTACGATCCAAGTAAGTTTGGAACCTATTTAGAGCAATTGGGAATTAGTTATCCTACTTTAAAATAATTTGAAAACACGGAGTATACTTTTAAAAATTAAAATGATGAAAAAATATCTAATCGCTTTATTATCCATTTGTATTTCTAATGTAATAATTGCCCAAGTTCCAGATGATGTCTATAAAATGGAAGCAGTCTCAAGACCTAAAATTTCACCAGAAGGCAGTTGGATTTTATATAGTCAATCAAAAATTGATGTTGCAAAAGATAGATCAGTATCTAAATTGTATATGATGTCGGCTGACGGCAAAGAGACCATCACTTTAACAGAACAAACAAAGGGTGTTGGCAATTACCAATGGAGTCCTGACGGGAAATACATTTCTTATTTAACCAAAGGAAAAGACGAGGAGAATGGTTCTCAAGTATTTTTAATGGATCGTCGAGGTGGAGAAGGTGTTCAGCTAACAAATATCAAAGGAGAGATTGATGATTATGTTTGGTTCAATAGCGGTAAAAAAATGATCATGGTCGTTACAGATTATAATTACGCCGACACTGCCAAGTCTAAAATTAGAACGCCGTATGAAATGACTAGGTACAAATTCAAACAAGATAATGAGGGTTATTTAGACAATCGTAAAACACATATCTATTTATTTGATTTAGCAACAAAAAAATTAGATACTTTAACAAGTGGAAATTACAATGAGGGGGATGTGGCAATTAGCCCAGACGATTCAATGATTGCCTATGTGAGCAATGTTTCTGAAAATCCTGATAAGAACTCTAATAGCGATATATTTTTATTAAAATTGACCAAAGGGTCTACACCATTGCAGTTCACGAATTATAAAGGCGCTAATAATAGTCCAGTATTTAGTCCTGATAATTCTAAAATCGCATTTTTACAATCTAGTTCTGAAAGAAATTATGATATGTATGATATTGCACAACTTGGTGTATATGACCTTAAGTCAAATACTTCATTAATTGTTTCAAAAAATTATGATCGTGCATTTTCTTCTATTGCTTGGTCAAAAGATGGACAGTCTATTTTGTCTTTAATTGAAGACGACAGAAAACAGAATTTGGTACAATTTAATATCCAAACACAAAAGCCAGAGCAATTAACCAATGAGATGGGAGTGTATAGTTCTATGGATATGAATGACAAGGGTGATATGGTTTTGTTATTTGCTAATTTAGAAACACCGAATGAAATTTATAGTTATCAAAATAAAAGCACTAAAAGATTAACCCATTTGCAAGATGCTTTTGTAGCAAGTTTAAAAAAGGGATACCATAAAGGATTTCAGTCTACTTCGTCTGATGGAACAATCGTATCAAGTATTTTACACTTACCAGACAGTGGAGCAAAAAATTTACCATTGATCATGTTTATACATGGAGGTCCTGTGGCGCAAGATGATTATGCATTTGATATGACTAGCCGTATTTATGCCAATGCAGGTTATGCTGTGGCTAATGTGAATTATAGAGGAAGTAGCGGAAGAGGAGTGGCATTTACAAATGCGATTTATGCAGACTGGGGCAATAAGGAAGTGAAAGACATTGTTGGCGCAGCAGACTATTTAATTAAAGAAGGAATTGCCGATCCTAATAGACTAGGTATTGCAGGCTGGAGCTATGGTGGTATTTTAACCAATTATACCATTGCAACAGATAAGCGATTTAAAGCTGGTGTTAGTGGTGCTGGAAGTTCATTGATGCTTTCGGTATATGGATCAGATCAATACATTGCGCAATACGAAGAAGAATTAGGTAAGCCATGGGAGAATCCAAAAAAATGGGAGGCTTTGTCTTATCCATTCTATAAAGTAAAGGAAATCAAAGCACCTGTTTTATTCATGGCAAGCCAGGCAGATTTTAATGTGCCTGTGATTGGCGCCGAACAAATGTACCAAGCATTTAAATCAGAAGGCATTCCTACAGAATTGATCATCTATCCAAATCAAAATCATGGCATACGCGTACCAAGTTATATCGTGCATCGTCATAACGCACATATCAATTGGTTTAATAAATATTTGAAATGAAAATAATCATCACCTGGATCTTATTTATAGGTGTGATTGCAGTGAATGCGCTGGCCAATATTTTACCCATCAATGGATATAATACTGGCCAGATTTCTGCATTCTATCCCAATGCATTTGTGCCAGCAGGATTTACATTTTCTATTTGGGGCTTGATATATTTATTGTTATTGTCTTATACCATTGGGTTTACTTACTATTCAATTAAAGGCCAACAACACCCTAAAGCTTTTATATTTATTGAGCGTATCAATACTTATTTTTTATTGACTTGCGTTTTCAATATGTCTTGGATTGTTGCATGGCATTATTTACAAATTGAATTGTCTGTGCTCATCATGTTATTGTTTTTAATTACGCTTATTCAATTGTTTTTGAAAACTATAACAATAGCGCGTGATTTAACTTTAACTCAAAGAATCATTTTACAAATACCTTTTATAGTGTATTTGGGTTGGATCTCTGTTGCCACCATCGCTAATATCACGGCTTTATTGGTTGCTTATAAATGGACTGCATTCAGCATTGTGCCTGTTTATTGGAGTGCTGCCATGATATTGATTGCAATTATACTTGCTGTATGGATGTTACTAAAATTTAAAGCAGTTCCATTTGCTTTAGTCGTTGCTTGGGCTTTGTGGGGTATCTATCATGCACAAGGTCCTGCAGCACCTATACTTGCTAACTTAACTAAAAGTGGAATTAAAATTTTATGTACAAGCTCCTTGATTATCTTTTTAATAGAAACAGGAAAACTAAAATGGTTTAAAAAATAAAATCAATTGGTTAATTAGTGAATGTTCGCTATTGGGAAAAGCAACTGTTGAATTATGATGTACAAGCCCATCAATAAAACAAACCACCCAAATCCTTTTTTTAGTTTAGACCCATCAATAGTCTTACTTAATTGGTCACCAATAAATATACCTAGAATTGCAAGTGCAGTAATAGACAAGAGTAAAAACCAGTTTATAACATGATGCCCTAAGTCTCCTGTAAATCCTATTAATGAATTAGCTGCTATAATGATTAGGGAAGTACCTACTGCTTGTTTCATAGATAACTTACTTAATAAAACCAGGGCTGGAATAATTAAAAAACCACCTCCTGCACCAAGTAAACCACTGATTAATCCTACCAATATACCCTCTAATAAAATCATTGGGTAATTAAATTGTTGCTTTGAATCAGGAATTGAATCTGTAGTTGATTTTGAAAGAATCATCGATAATGAAGCCGCTACCATTAGAGCAGCAAATAACAACATCATTAAAAAAGACTTTGTTATTGGTGTACCTGCAAGTTCCCCTAATTGAATTGGAATAGCGGGTAGTAAAAATTTTCTAATGATAAAAATGACAACAATAGAGGGTATTCCAAAAATAATTGCTGTTTTTATATTGATAAGTCCTTGTTGGTACTTTGGCCAAGCTCCCACTAAACTAGTGGCACCTACTATGAATAAAGAATAAGCGCCTGCTGACACAGGTTCTATATGAAATAAATAAACTAAAATTGGTATGGTAAGAATACTTCCACCACCTCCTATCAACCCCAAAAAAATACCAATTAAAATTGAAGCTAAATAGCCAATTATTTCCATGTTGTATTATTTAGCACAAATGTGCTTTTATAAAATTAAAAGATAGGTGATAAATATCACCTGCCCAATTTTTTGCAAAAATATCGGTGTAATTTAATGATCAAAAGTAAAGAATCTATGAAGGTACAAGCACTATCTTATAAATGTTGTAAATTTGTGATATAAGTCACAAATAATAGTATTAATAATGCGCAACTTTGTGGTCAATAAAAAATTACCAATATGTTTTTTCAACACGTTTACGATAAAACCTTAGCACAAGCTAGTTATTTCATTGGCTGTCAAAAAGATGGTGTGGCTGCAGTCATCGACCCAAAGCGAGATATCGATACATATATTGAAATTGCGAAACAAAATAATATGCAAATCACGCATATTTTTGAAACACATATTCATGCCGATTTTTTAGCTGGTTCTCGTGAGTTAGCTGCTGTAACAGGTGCTAAAATGTATTTATCAGATGAAGGCGGGACAGAATGGGCATATGAATTTGCGCACGAAGGATTAAAACACGGCACAACATTGATGGTTGGTAATTTAAAAATTGAAGTGCTTTATACTCCTGGACATACGCCTGAGAGCATCAGCTTTTTATTAACCGACACCCCTGCAACTAAAGAGCCGGTGATGTTATTTACAGGCGATTTTGTATTTGTTGGAGATATTGGACGTCCAGATTTATTGGAAAAAGCTGCTGGAATGATAGGTACTCAAGAAAAAGGTGCAGAGCAAATGTATAATTCAATTCATTTGTTCTCGGACTTGCCAGATTTTATACAAGTATGGCCTGGACATGGCGCTGGATCTGCTTGTGGCAAGGCTTTGGGCGCGGTACCAAGTACTACAATTGGATATGAGAAAAAAAGAAACTGGGCATTTCAGTATGGTGCAGATAAAGCAGGATTCGTTCAATTTTTATTGACAGATCAACCTGAACCACCAAAATACTTTGCAAAAATGAAGGAGTTGAATAAAACCAATCGTCCTTTATTAACCGAAGTGCCAAAGATTAAAGAATTATTGAATGCCGATTTAAAATCTGCCATGGATAAGGGCATCAAAGTGATTGATACAAGAAATAAATTAGAGTTTCAAAATGGATTCATTCCTGGTAGCATCAATATTCAAGGCAATAATGCATTTGCCACATGGATGGGTTGGTTTATTTCTTATGACGAACAATTTATTTTAGTTGCAGAGCCAAATCAAATGGATGAGCTAACAAGAAAATTAATGCGTATTGGGTTAGATAATATTTTCGGATTTGTAGATGCTTCAAAAATGAACCAAGTATATACTGGAACTTTAGCACAATCTAATATGGTTACTATTGATACAGTAAAAGCGAATAAGGATGCTGAAATCATTGATATAAGAGGTGTTGCTGAATTTAATAGTGGACATATTGCAGGTGCACAAAATGTATTTGTGGGAACCTTATTACAAAACTTAGATAAAGTACCAAAAGACAAGCCCGTAATCATGCATTGTCAAGGTGGGGATAGAGCTGCAATTGGCTATTCTTTACTTGTTAAAGAAGGCTATACTAATATTGCAAATTATAGTGGTGGTATCAATGAGTGGGTAAAAGAAGGACAGCCGATTGTGAATTAAAGCGGCATGAATAAAAAACAAGCCACAACAATTAACAGTTGAATTTGTTATCATCTTATGAAGGGCGTTAAAAAACAAGATTTACCTGAAAAAATTTGCAAAGCATGTGGTCGTCCATTCAGTTGGCGAAAAAAATGGGAAAGGTGTTGGGACGAAGTACAATACTGTAGCGAAGGTTGTAAGAAGCAGAAGCCTAAAAAATGATTCTAATTTAAGAATCTTCTATAAATTGATAAAATATTGTGGATAGAAAAAAAGATAGCGCGACTTGAAAGTCGCGCTATCTTTTTGAAATCTTATTCCCACTTGTTTTTTGACGACTACATTTAAACCTTATTACATCCGTATTT
>JBMOFB010000059.1:0-9268 GCA_049314475.1 Sediminibacterium sp. | reverse complement strand
TCACTTGCATTCTAGCATTCAAGTCTGGCAATAATTCACCATCATGGTTATTTAAAACTACATATTCATCTATACCATATTTTTTTGCAGCACGTTGCGCTTCTTCTCTTCTTCTTTGTCCTAAAACACCACCACCTTCTGCATAGTGTCCTGCATCACCATTTGTTAATGCCACAAATTTTACAGCAACGCCCATTTTAGCTAAAAGTGCAGCAGTTCCACCCATTTTAGAATCTGCATCATCTGGATGCGCGAATACAGCAACAACTCTAATTCTTTTATCTTGTGCTGTCTGTGCACTTGAATTCAAATTGAAGGCAAAAACAAATACAACAAGAGTGATAAATACTTTTTTCATTTTAAAAATTTTTATAATTTAATTAATAACCAGGATTTTGAACCAGTTTCCCGTTTGATACATCAATTTCCTTTTGAGGAATCGCAAATAATAGTCGAATATCCGCTTCAGGAACAACTAGTTGTTTTGCCATGACTGATTTAGCTACGCCAAATCTCAATAAATCCTGCCAACGTTGATTCTCTAAAGCAAATTCTATTCTACGTTCGTCTAATAATTTCTGTGCAAAAGTGCCGGGAGTAGTTGCACTGATTGCAGGTAAGCCAGCTCTTGCTCTAACTTGATTGATATAGGTATAGGCTTGTGCAGACTCCCCTAAGGCTTCCGCTAACATTAATAATACATCTGCATATCTTGCAACATACCAATTATTATCACCATCAAATGTGGTTGTTTGAGTAGAAATATATTTTAAAGAATACGTGGTATCTGGTGTTCTTCTATTTGTAAATACAGATTTAGCAAAACGTAAATCAGTTGATTGATATGCAGCTAATAAATCTGGCGTCATATTCATTGGAGTATTTCCTCCGCCAACTCCACCAGCTCTACCAATGATAGAAGCAAAATATTCAAAATAGCCGCTACCTTCTCCTTGGCCTCCAGTTTTATATTGAATTTCAAAAATAGATTCTGGTCCATTTTCGTTTGCTGCACCCCATAATTTTGCATAATCACTAACCAAACTATAATTTTTAGAATCAACTACTTTATTCAAGGCAGTAATTGCAGATGATTTATCACCTTTAGTTAAGTATACTTTACCTAAAAGTGTATTCACTGCACCGCTTGTTACACGACCGATGTCTGCTGCTGTATATTTAGCTGGTAACAAAGGTTCTGCTATAATCAAATCAGAAATAATTTGATTGTACACATCGTTTGCAGGATATTGCTTTAAGTCAACATCTGCAGGTGAGGCCACATCCACTAATTGTAAAGGTATATTACCAAAAATAATAGCTAAGTTATAGTAAAATAGAGAACGAATGTACAACGCTTCTCCTTTGTACCTTTTCTTTAAAGCATCAGAAACAGAAGAACCATCTAGTTTATCTAAAAAGATATTACAACGCGCAATACCTCTATAAGAATCAGACCATGCATTTGACAATTCGTTTGCAGTCGTGATTTCTTTAAATAGCTCGACTTCGCATAGAGATTGCGCGATACCATTACAACCTCCTCCATTCAATGTGTTGTCAGATCTCATTTCATTTAATATCAAATAAGTTTGACCATAAGTACCGCGTAGTTGAAGTGCATCATACAAGCCATTAACAGCAACTGCAAAATCAGCTTCTGTTTTATAGGCAGATTGAATATTTCTCTCCGAAATTGGAGATAACTCGGTAAATTCTTTGCTACAAGATGCATGTACAAGAATTAATAAGGCATATAATATATATTTTTTCATATTCGTTTATTTATTCTTTTAATTAAAATGTAAGGTTAAAGCCTAAAATAAAAGATCTAGAGATTGGATATGCACCATAATCTTCTCCAGGAACTAAGTTATTTGTAGCTTGTTGTTGAACCTCTGGATTAAAACCTAAGTAATTAGACCATATGAATAAATTCGTTCCCGTTGCATATACTCTTGCTTTTTTTGATACTCCTTTAATTGGAAATTCGTAGCCTAGGGTTACATTTCTTAATCTAACATAAGAACCGTCTTCCACTTGGAAAGAGGATGGTCTCATATTAAAACCATGCAATCCAGAATTACTATCTCCTCTTGGAATTTTACCATTCCCAGGTTGTTCAGCAGAGACCCATCTGTCTTTGTACGCAGCATAAGAGTTAAAGTTTGCTTCACCATTGAAAAGGTGTCTTTGGGTTAAGTTCAAGATTTCTCTACCCTCTACCCCTTGAACGAAGATGCTTAAATCAAAATTGGCATATCTAAATTTATTTGTAATACCATATGTGAAATCAGGCATGTAGTTACCAAGTGTCGTTCTGTCTAAAGGCGTGATTTGACCATCTCCATTTACATCTTTGAACTGTAAATCACCAGGTCTTGCACCACCAGCGCCAACTAATAAATCTTTTGGTGCTGCTTTAATTTGATCCATTGTTTGGTATACACCAACTACCTGATAACCATAATAACTTCCTACAGGATCTCCAATTCTGGTGATATGTCTTATGTCGCCAGCACTACCAACACTTAAAATAGGATCTCCAGTTGGGCCAAGTTTCAATACTTTATTTCTGTTAGCACTGATATTAAAATCTGTTGACCATTGGAACTTACCAACTGTATTTCTAGTATTCAAAGTAAACTCAACCCCTTTATTTTCAACTTCACCAACGTTTGTTAATGCAGTTGTAAAACCAGCAGAGGAAGCAATATTTACATTCAATAATAAGTCAGATGTTACACTGTGGTAATAATCAAATCCTCCATAAATACGATCGTTGAATAATCCAAAATCCAAACCAATATCTAATTGTTTTTTAGATTCCCAGCTTAATTGATCATTATTTAATGTAGATCTACCAATACCATTTACGAGTGTATTACCTAATACATAACTAGCATTGTTTAATAAACCAATTGAGCCGTAGTTTGGAATTTGGAAGTTACCAGTGAAACCATAACTTGCTCTAAGTTTTAATTCATTAATAGATTCAACATTTGACATAAATGATTCTTGGTCTATTCTCCAACCAGCAGAAATAGATGGGAATACTCCAGTCTGGTTGCCTGTACCAAATCTTGATGATTTATCAGATCTAATTAAAGCAGACAATAAATATTTTTCTTTATACGAATAGTTCGCTCTTGCTAAAGCAGAAACTAAAGTCCATTGTTCTTTAACTGCAGAACCACCTGTAACAATACCGCCACTAATAGTTTTTACTTGGTCATCTGGAAAACTATTTGCTTGGATAAATTGTAAATCATTATTTTGCTTTTGTGCTGTATAACCACCCAATAATGTTAGATTATGATCATTAAATGTTTTAGAATAATCTAAAGTATTTTCCCAAATCCAATTTAATCCTTGTGAAGTACTAGATTTTGCAAATGGATCTGGTCTTGTTGCTCCTCTATATAATAAGCTAACCCCTTTGTAATAGGACTGTTGATAATTATCAAGATCAATACCAATATAGGTCTTAAATGATAAATCAGGTAAGATATTATACTTAAGATAGCTATTACCAAAGATTCTAAGATTACGAATGTTCTCCTTAATTGCTTGCATAGTTGCTAATGGATTATTAGCAGTTGTCATATAAGCACCTAATTGATTTTGGTTATCAGACTGATTGATACTTCCATCAGGCAAATAAGGTTTAATCACTGGAGAGTGCACCATTGCATCATATATAATCCCTGGAGGTAAGGCAAAATAAGGGCCATTCGCAGGTAAACGATTGTTATCTGTGAAAGCAATATTAACACTTGATCCAATTTGAAGTTTAGAGGAAATATCATCTACCACATTTGCTCTAAAAGTATAGCGATCAAATTTAGAACCTTTGATTGTACCCTCTTCGGTATAATAACCAGCTGAAGTATAATAGGTCATATTATCCTTGCCGCCACTAACAGATAAATTATAGTTTGAGACCATACCTCTTGAAAGCACTAAGCTTAACCAATCAGTATTCGTGCCATCCCAGTTGATATATTTTTCTGGAATTAAGAAATTGGCTTGTGTTCCTCTTCCTGCATTTGTATTAGGATTGTATAATGCATTGTATGTTTTACTAGCAGGATTCGTAGGATCGTTCGTTTGTAAATAGTTATTATTTCTAGTTTCTTTTGTATACTGTATCAATTCTTCTGAATTCATTAAATCTGGCAAATTCATCGCTTCATTAAAGCCAGTATACGCATTAAATGAAATTTGTTTTCTATTCTTTAAACCTTTTTTAGTCGTCACCATGATTACCCCATTTGATCCTCTTGATCCATAGATACCAGCTGCAGATGCATCTTTTAACACTTCTATAGATTGTATATCATTTGGATTGATCGTTGTAAAAGGATTAATTTTTGGAACTGTATAAGCCTCTGTTCTTTGTCCGATATTTTGTTGTAAACCAGAATTACTTGAAATTGGTAAACCATCTATTACATATAAAGGATCATTTCCTGCTGAAATAGATGCAGAACCTCTAATTCTAATCACTGGAGCCGAACCAGGTTCACCAGAAGGCACAGACACCTCTAGACCTGCTACTCGACCTTGAATGGCATTCTCAAAACTACTCACTGCAATCTCCTTTAGTTGAGATTCATTGATACTAGCAATCGCACCGGTAACTTCTTTTCTTCTTTGTTTACCATAACCTACCACAACCACTTCATTTAAGGATTGTGAACTTGCTTTTAATGCTACATTTAAATCACTAGACTTGCTTGCAGACACTTCTTTGTTTGCATAACCAACATAGGTAAAAACGAGTGTGCTATTTACAGACGCTAATTTTATTTTATACCTACCATCATCATCTGTTGTCGTCTTATTCGTAGTGCCCTTCACTGCCACATTGACCCCTTTAAGTAACTGGCCGTCTTCAGAAGCAGTCACAACACCAGAAACAACAGTATCAGCTAATGCATTAGATGTGGCTGAAAAAGTATTGCTTGTTTTGTAAGAGATGACAATGTTTTTATCATCGATCAATTTCCAAGTGACTGGAAGTCCATCTAATATTTTATTCAAGATGACTTCGACATAAGCATCTTTGAACTGCGCAGTAACTTCTTTGTTTGCAGGCAATACATCGTTACTGTAAAAAAAGCGATAATTAGACTGTTTTTCAATCATTTTAAAAACAGTTTGAATATCGGTTCTTTCCGAATCCAACGAAATTTTTTGCTGTGCAAAGTTTTTTGCCGAAAGCTGAATTGAAATGATAATTAATAAAAATCCAATTTTAATTCCTCTTGTGACAGAGAAAAGAAGATTTTTAATTGGAAAAGATTCTTTTTTTTCCATAGGTTTTCTTTTATTGGTTATTAAAAAGCTAAGTGATTCCATTGTTAAAAAAATTACTACCGTCAACTTTGTAATCTTATTAGAATTTATAGGAAGTATAAATCCTTATTCAATCACAATATTTTTATCATCTATTTTATAGTTAATATTTTTAGAATACTTGATTAATTGAAACACTTTTTCTAAGCTAACATTTTCAAATACGCCCGTGTACCTATATTTTTTTACTTTTTCTTCTTTAAAAGTGATGCTTATGGCATATTTTCTTTCTAATTCAATTGCTATTTTTTCGAGTGGTTGATTCACAAATACCAATTTGTCATTTAACCAAGATGTTTCAGCAATCAAACTATCGTGCCTTAAAAAGGTGATTGAAGTCAATACCACTTTATTGTCATTGCTACTTTTAACCTTTGTTTCCGCGATTAATTCATCTTGTTCTTTTGCTATAATTAATTTTTCAGATGGCTTTAATATGATGATATCATCAGGTCTTGATTTTAGTGAGACTTCGATCTTACCTTTAATTAATGAGGTCTCCGACTCTTTATCTTGTGGATAATTTCGTACATTAAATGAAGTGCCTAGCACTTTAATATTGATCTTCCCAGTATGAATGATAAATGGTCTTGAGCTATCATGTGCCACATCAAAATAGGCTTCACCTACAAGCGTAACTTCTCTAGTCTTACCTGCAGCAAAATTGAGGTAAGTTAACCTACTATCGGTATTTAAGCGGACGATGGTACCATCTGGCAATTTTATAGAAGACTTTGAACCCCTTTTAGTGACGATTTCATTTACAAAAGCGTTATTATTTTGTTTGATAACACTCTTATCTAACAGAAGGGAATAATTGATAAAGAAGACGGTAAACACACAGGCTGCAATCCCCATCAAAGCAAATTTTCTTTTTGAAAAACTAGGAGATTTTTCTACCTGAGGTTCAAAAATATTGTCATTGATGGATTCAAACTTGCCCGCCAATTGCATTTTAACATAATGAGAAGCATATGCTTGATCTGCTATAGATATAGCTTCCTTTTCACAGTAAACAGGCTCAATCATTTGATCATATAAGAACTGTAAAGAAGGGTTGGCTTGTAAAATTGTATAAATTTCTGCCAACTGTGATTCAGAGGCATCACCAGAAAGCTTTAAGCTTAACAAGTCAAAAAAATATTGTTCTGTTTGTTTATTCATTGTTATACTCTACTAAGACTAGATTATTGAGCCTTGCCGTTAAGGCAAATCCGATTATTTAGTCCTTTTTATTATTTAGGCCTATTTTAAAAAATGCTGGAGATCCATTCTGATTTTCCTTAAAGCAATCCTCATATGTGTTTCAATGGTATTTTGAGAGATTTCAAGCACTTTTGAGACTTCTTTATAGCTTAAACCCTCTTCCTTAATCAGCCTAAATACCATTTGGCACTTCATAGGCAAGGAGGCAATCACTAAATTGACTCTTTGAGTCACTTCTGAATAGATAAAAAGTTGCTCTGGATTATCCCCATTTGTACTAATAATATCCTCATTATCAATTGATTCACTCAAAGATTGTTGGTGTTTTTTAGAAGATAAATAGGTAAAACAGGCATTCTTAACGGATGTAATTAGGAAGATTTTCAAATATTGAATTTGAGAAAGCTTATTTCCCATCTCCCAGATTTTTAACATGATATCTGAGACAATTTCTTCGCTGACAGACTTGTCTTGTAGAATATTAAATGCAAACCGATACAAAGTAGGGTGAAAATATAGAAATAGGCACTTATAGGACTGCTCATTCCTATAGTAGGCCACTTTACTTTGGTGATACAACAATTCTTGTGAGGATAGTTTCAAAATCTTATTAATTTAAATTAAACACCTACTACTTTCTTAAATGTATCCATATCTATTGCCTTTTCATGTTTTGAAATAACCACAGTAGCCACTGCGTTCCCAATAAAATTAGTGACCGATCTTGCTTCACTCATAAAACGATCAACACCAATAAGCAACGCAAGGCCTTCTAAAGGGATCACTTTAATTGCTGTTAAGGTGGAAGCTAAAACAATAAAGCCACTTCCTGTGACACCAGCAGCGCCTTTACTTGTAATGAGCAAAATTCCAAAAATGGTTAATTGTTGGGAAATAGAAAATTCAACATCAAATACTTGGGCTAAAAATATAATGGCCATACTTAAATAAATGGAAGTGCCGTCTAAATTAAAACTATACCCAGTTGGAATAATTAAACCTACAACAGATTTTTCGCAACCGGCTTGTTCTAATTTTTCCATCACAGAAGGCAAAACGGCTTCACTGCTACTTGCACCAATAACAATAAATATTTCTTCTTTTAGATACTTTAATAATTTAATTAAACTAAAACCATAGTAGCGCATGATGCCATTGAGAATCAAAAAGATGAAAATTAAAACAGTACAGTAAAAAGTAAGCATGAACTTTCCTAAAATCAATAAACTTCCTAAACCAAATTTTCCCATTGTATAAGCCATGCCGCCAAAAGCACCAATAGGACTGAGTTTCATGACAATATGTAAAATATTAAATAGGGCTTTATTGATGACCCCAAAGGTATTAATGATCCCCTCATTACCCTTCTTAATCATCATTAAACCAACTGCGAAAAAAATACTGAAAAATAAAATTTGAATAATATCTCCTTTTGCAAAAGCACCAATGATATTATCAGGAACAATATGCGTAAAAAAATCTACCCAATTCATTGCTTTACCTTGATCTACATAGGCAGCAACTTTGTCTTTATTTGTATTTGCTAAAACCACCCCCTTGCCAGGTTGAATAAAAGTACCTACCACTAAGCCAATCAATAAAGCTATAGTAGAGACAATCTCGAAGTAAAGAATCCCTTTCCCTCCAACCCTGCCAACCTTCTTCATATTGCCCGCTCCTGTTATCCCTAAAACAACTGTGAAAAAAATAATCGGCGCAATGACCATTTTTATTAAGCTAATAAAAACATCACTAATAATTTTTCCTGTTTGAAAAAAGCCAGGAAATAATAAGCCAACAATGATACCTAGAATAATACCAATTAAAACCTGTACATATAATATCTTCAAATATTTCATGTATTAAACTTACAAGTAAAAAGCTCAAAAAAGAAATAAAATAGATGAATATCTATTTAGTGGATTATTTCTTTATAGAAAGTGCATAAAAAACCTTGATTTACTTCACGGCAAAATAATATCATTACGCTTTCCCTTTAAATCCTAACTTGGCTGGCGTAATTGGCAAATCCCTAACTCTCTTTCCGGTAGCATTGTATACCGCATTGGTCACTGCTGCAGCAAATCCAATCAATGCAATTTCACCAATGCCTTTTGCACCAATTGAATTCATATTCACATCTGGCTTATCTACAAACCAAACATCTGTTGGCGGAATTTGAGAATGCAAAGGCACATGGTATGCACCAAAACTAGCATTGATAATTTGCCCAGACACATGATCCATTTCTAGTTGCTCTGTCAATGCCATTCCAATTCCTCCTACCACACCACCAATCATTTGGCTTCTTGCAGTTTTAGGACTAATAATTTTTCCAGCATCACCCGTAGTGACTACTTGCAAAATTTTAATCGTACCATCCTTAGGATTCACTGCTACTTTAACATAATGGGAAGAGAAAGAATTGCTTGTAAACTTTAATTGCTCTGCAGTTTTACCTGAAGATGCAATAGTCAAATCAATTTGTTTATCGGGACTTAGTTGTAATAAATCTACAATAGAAATTTTGATGTTTGAATCAGCTATAGCAAGGACCATTTCATTTTTAACATCTAACGCATCCGATTTAAGATTTGCAAAAGAAGGTACAGACTTGATCGCAAGGTCTTTTAAATTTTGTTTTAATGTGCTACAAGCCAAGTCCACAGCAGATCCTACGGTAGAGGTGGTGCCTGATCCT
>JBMOFB010000058.1:0-9715 GCA_049314475.1 Sediminibacterium sp. | reverse complement strand
GATCGTAAATTTGTAGAAAGCTATTTCGTTCTAGCATTTCTCTACTGATAGATGCATATTGGGCTGCATCGATATCCATTAATGGAATACTAAAAACTCCAATCAAATGAACACCTAAAATAGTAATTAAAAAAAGCCAGAAAGTATTTTTATTCATTTTTATAAATTAGCGTAACAGCGCCCATTTTTTTATTAATAGCATTTTAGATTTTTAATTCAATTGCATTGGACCTGCCCATTTTAAATAAGCTTTTGCCATGCCATATCCTGAAACCAATCCAATGATGGCACCTCCAACAATGTCCAATGGATAATGCACACCAACATATATTTGAGCAAAGGCAATGATACCAGCCCATACAAAAAAGAATTTTGTATAACGTTGTTGCGTTATGCCCCAAGTAATGAAAATGAACATAGCGAGTCCAAAATGATTGGCAGCATGTGAAGATGTAAAACTAAATCCGCCAGAACAATGGTCTAATAAAAGTCTAGTTTTTCCCAATAATGCAGGATCATTACAAGGTCTCAAACGATGAAAAAATGGTTTAAATACACTGCTGCTTATTTGATCTGTCAACGCAACATTGATTAAAGCAAACAAAAGCCATTTAAGTGTTTTCGAGCCTAATCGGTATCCTAACCAGATCAATAGCCCAATGTACAAGGGCACCCAATTGTTGGAATGCCTGGTCCAAGGCAGTAAAGTGTCCAATAGAGGATGGTGCCAGACCCCATTGATTTGGTGAAACAATGCCTGATCGATGTCCTTAATATGTTGAAAAATACTTAGCCCCATGACGTAAAGATACATGGAATGGAAAAATTTAAAGTAAATTTGCTGACCGATTTATTTTAATATTTAGCTATGTCATTAATCAAGAGCATTTCAGGATTTAGAGGCACCATTGGAGGTCGTCCAAACGACAACCTCACGCCAATAGATATTGTAAAATTTGCATCCGCATATGGTACCTGGTTGATCAGAAAATCAGCTGGAAAAAAGAAAGTGATTGTGGGTCGTGACGGAAGGATGAGTGGCCTAATGGTAGAAGCCTTGGTAGAGCAAAGTTTATTGGCCCTAGGTATCGATGTGGTTCATTTAGGATTGAGTACCACACCGACCGTAGAAATGGCAGTGGTATTTGAAGCAGCAGATGGTGGCATCATATTGACAGCAAGTCACAATCCAAAAGAATGGAATGCACTGAAATTATTAAATGAGAAAGGTGAATTTGTGAGTGGAGAAGAAGGAAAAACAATTTTAGCAATTGCAGAACAAGAAGATTTTATATATGCACCTGTAGATGCCATGGGTGAATTGATTGGGGATGACAATAGTTTGTCAAAACATATTCAAGCAATATTAGACCACCCATTGGTGGATATTTATGCCATCAAGAAAGCCAATTTTAAAGTAGTGGTAGATGCGATCAATAGTTCTGGTGCATTTACTGTCCCCGCTTTGTTAAAGGCAATAGGTGTTGAGGATATTGTGGTGTTAAATGCAGCAATGACTGGAGATTTTGCACATAATCCAGAACCCTTAAAAGAACACTTAACTGAACTTTGCAATACGGTTGTAAAAGAAAAAGCACATGTAGGTATTGCTGTTGACCCAGATGTGGATCGTTTATGTTTTGTGAGTGAAGATGGGCATTTATTTGGCGAAGAATACACATTGGTAGCCATTGCTGATTATATTTTACAATATACCAAAGGCGCTACCGTGAGTAATTTATCTTCTACTAGGGCTTTAAGAGACGTCACAGAGCAACATGGTTGCACTTATTTTGCAACTGCTGTAGGTGAGGTGAATGTGGTGACAAAAATGAAAGCAGAAAAAGCAGTGATTGGTGGAGAAGGCAATGGTGGTATCATTGTTCCGGATTTACATTATGGTAGAGATGCTTTAATTGGTATTGCTTTATTCTTATCGCATCTTGCAAAGTCAGAAAAAACCTGTTCTAGTTTGAGAGCTAACTACCCTGCTTATTTTATGAGCAAGAAAAAGATGGACCTGAACGCTAATTTATCATTGTCTACTATTTTTGAAAAAATGAAAAATGAATTTTCGGCATATCCAATGAACGATGTGGATGGATTGAAGATAGACTTCGAAAACGAATGGGTGCACTTAAGATCAAGCAATACAGAACCAATTATGCGCATTTATACTGAAGCAAAAACACAAGACGCAGCAGATCTATTAGCAGATAAAATTATTCAGCTGATCCTTAAAATTCAGTAATTTAGCAATCATGCAGAGAATCTATTTTGACAATGCGGCTACGACGGCTCTAGCTCCTGAAGTACTTGAAGCGATGATGCCTTATTTAACCGAAAAATTTGGTAACCCTTCCTCTATCTATAGCTATGGCAGAGAAACAAGATTGGCCATTGAACAAGCAAGAAAGTCTGTCGCAAAAAACTTAGGTGCTAAGCCTGCTGAAATTTTTTTTACAAGTGGTGGTACAGAAAGTAGCAATACTGTTTTAAATGCAGCCATCACCGACTTAGGATGTAAACATATCATCAGTTCCCCAATCGAACATCATGCCACATTACATACGGTAACGCATTTGGCTAAAATGCACCACCTAAAATTAAGCTTTGTGCAGATTTTACCCAATGGTCATATTGATATGGATCATTTAGCAGGATTACTTGCGGCTTCAACTGAAAAAACAATTGTTTCCATCATGCATGCCAATAACGAAATTGGCAATATGATTGATATGGAGGCAGTAGGTCAACTTTGTAAACAAAATCAGGCTTATTTTCATAGTGATACCGTGCAGACCGTTGGTCATTTTCCTTTTGAATTAAGTAAACTACCTGTAGATTTTATCACTGGTGCTGGGCATAAATTTCATGGTCCCAAGGGTGTTGGGATTTTATACATTAACGAAAATGTAAAAATCAGTCCCTTGTTTCATGGCGGCTCTCAAGAGCGCAACATGCGTGCTGGAACTGAAAACTTATATGGTATTGTGGGTTTTGCAAAAGCACTTGAATTGGCCACAGAAAAATACCAAGAAGATCGTCAGTACATAGAATCATTAAAGCAATACTTGCATGATCAATTGGTTGATAAAATTCCTCATGTGAGTTTTAATGGTGATCCATTTGGGAATAGCTTGTACAATTTATTAAGTGTCAACTTCCCAAAAAACGAAAAGACCGAGATGATCTTGTTTAATTTAGACATGCATCATATTTGTGCAAGTGGCGGAAGTGCTTGTTCCAGTGGTGCTCAACAAGGATCCCATGTTATCAATGCGCTGAATAAAGGATCCGGGATTGTAACTGTACGTTTTTCTTTCTCAAAAGAAAATACAAAGGATGAAATTGATCAAGTGGTTACAGCATTGTTAACCATGTTAAATTAAAAATAATCGTAAACAAGCAGAGTGCGAATCGAACTAGAATAAATAGTAAGAGTAATTAGAGTAATTAATTAAAAAAGGCGCTTCATCTGAAGCGCCTTTTTTAATAGCTATATCTTAATTAAGGCTGAACTACTGGAGTGCCTTTTTCTAAGTTTTCAATCACATTGATTAACTGATAACAAGTCAGGATATCTTGAATAAAAGAGGCTTGTTTATTATTAAACTCAGTGGCTTTATTCTGATAGGCATTTTCTGCATTTTGCATAAACTGCGCTTCTGACATTGGTGTACCCAATGATTTATAATAGGCCAATTGTTGTTTTAAATCTTTCACAACCGCTGTGCCTATTCTTTTTCCTAATTCAGTGTCCCCAGCAGCATATGCTGCTTGTAAGTACAAATAAGAGAAGTAATTATGTTGATTGCCTCTGTTAGAAGACATACCATAAGGAAGATTCTTAGCACTGATCTCCTTATCTAATTTTCTTAATACTTGAACCGCGCTATCCTTTTTACCAGCAGCAACCAAGGCCTGTGCAATCTGAGATACACTCAATCTTAATGAATTCAAATGTCTTCTATTTTCTTCGTCATAGTATACATTAGACTTACCTGAATTCTTGAAATCAAATTTAGTCATCGTATTTTTATATGCTGCGTCCGTATCAACAGATGCACCTTTTACAGGAACCAATTGATACGCTAATCCAGTTTGACGTACATACTGATCTAATCCTAAGTCTTTTAACTCCTGAGTAGAGGTAAAGCAAACTGGGCGCTTAAACTGCGTCGTAGCAATGATGGCATAAATTGCCAACTCATTTTTGATCATGTATTGTCTATTTGGATTGAAATCAATCAACATCTCAGACTCAATCATGTCTGTTGGCTTAGCAATACCAGAAGCCAATGCAAATTCTTTATTAATAGGTAATTTGAATTTATGTGTTGGGAAGATATTTACTGGACCTTCCTGTGTTGAAGCTTGGTATTTACCAGTTTGATCTCCAATCACATACCTTAACATTGAATCCAAATTATGATAAGTTGTTTCGCCAAACTCTGGCAGTGGACTGTAATAAGCCACATTTAATTTATTGCCGGCAACTTGTTCTTCAGTAAAAATAACATCAAACTTATCGCTCTTATTTACTTTATACCTTAATTCACGCATATACCAATCTGACCCCAATAAACTATTTACCACAACACGTACGTCTGGTCTAATGCCTTCCACCTCCTGCGCATACCATAATGGATAGGTGTCATTGTCGCCAAATGAGAATAAAACTGCATTAGGAGGACAGCTTTCTAAATACGCTCTTGCCATATCACGAGCCAAAGTCTTTTGGCCACGATCATGGTCATCCCACTCCTGCTGTGCCATCAATGTTGGCACTGCCAAGAAACAAAGTACAGTGGCAATAGTCGTCGCCATGTTTTTATTGATGACCCTACTTAACCATTCTGCCACTTGTAAAACGCCTAGTCCAATCCAAATTGCAAATGCATAGAACGAGCCTACATAAGCATAATCACGCTCACGTGGTTGCAAGGTCACTTGATTCAAATAAATCACAATGGCTAAACCTGTGAAGAAAAATAACAAACCCGTTACCACAAAATCTTTTTTATTCTGTTGGTATTGGTACAATAATCCCATGATGCCTAAGAAAAATGGCAACATAAATAGGTTGTTATTAGCCTTATTGTCTTTGCCAATACTATCTGGTAATTTTGATTGCTCTCCAAAAAAGAAATTATCTACAACAGCAATACCTGTTCTGAAATTACCATCACGCACATTCCCGAATCCTTGTAAATCGTTTTGCTTACCAGCAAAATTCCATAAGAAATAACGCAGGTACATAAAACCAAATTGATAATTTGTAAAGTACTTAATATTATCTCTTAATGTTGGCACATCACCTTCTTGTACTCCAGCAAATGCACGGTAACTATCTAACTGTCCGCGATCATTGTCACCATCCCACATTCTTGGAAATAAATGCGCAGAAGGTGCAGATCCCCAATCTCTTTTTAAATTCTTTCCGGAGAACTCATAGTTGGTTGGAGTTTTTACATATTGGTCACTACCTTCTACTGTTTCTGGTTTATCCACAAAATCAGGACCATATAAAATAGGCCAATCTCCATACTGCTCTCTTCCTAGATAACCTACCAAGGTGACTGGATTGTCTACATTGTACATATCAACAGAAGGATCTGCATTCGAACGTATCATGGTTGTCAAGTAGGTAGAATACCCAATTAAAACAAACACAGTAGACCATATTCCCAACTTTAAAAAATAAAATCCTTTTTTGTTGGCATATCGAATACCTAAAACAAATAATGCAGAAATCAATAAAAAGAAAGCGATGAAACCACTGTAAAAAGGCAAGCCAAAACTATTTACAAATTGAATATCGAAATTAGCTGCCCACTTAATCGTGTATTGAATTAAAAATACTTGTACCAGACCAGTAATGATTACGCCTACTAAAAATGCAAATAAAGCACCCTTGAAACTTGGCTTGTATAATCTAAAATAATACACCATCACAATCGCAGGAATCGTCAACAAGTTCAATAAATGGACACCTATAGAAATACCCATGATGTAGAAAATGAAAATGATCCACTTGTCAGCACCTGGCTGGTCTGCTTTATCCTCCCATTTTAAAATAGCCCAAAATACCAATGCAGTGAAGAAGGAACTCAATGCATACACCTCACCTTCAACTGCACTGTACCAAAATGAATCACTAAAAGTATAAGCCAATGCACCAACTACACCCGCACCCATTACTAAAAAGATTTGGTTATTCGTCAATGCAGCACCAGACTGAGTTTCTAAAATGCGTTTTGCAAAATGGGTAATGGTCCAGAATAAAAATAAAATTGTAAAACCACTTGCAATGGCACTCATACTATTTACAGCCAATGCAGCTGTCTGAGGATTGTCTCCAAAGAAGATGATAAACACCCTGCCTAAAAGTACAAACATAGGAGCCCCAGGAGGATGTGGAATTTGTAATTTATAGGCACTGCTAATAAACTCACCGCAGTCCCAAAAACTACTAGAAGCTTCCATTGTTAATAGGTAAACTGTACATGCAATTAATGTCACTGCCCAGCCTGTTAAATTGTTGATTTTCTTGAAATCCATTTTATCCATTTTAGTAGTTGCAAACTTAACTGAAACTGAGCAAAAAGGGAAATTTGTGCCATTTTTAAGGTTATTTTAAGATTTTATGCTTCCCCTCGCCTATTACTAGGTTGGGTTTTTTATCTTTGAGCCTCATGAGTCAAAATCGATCTGTCGCGTTCCATACATTAGGCTGTAAACTAAATTTTTCAGAAACCTCGACGATGTCTAGGCAACTAGAATTAGAAGGCTTTGAAAAGAAGCAGTTTACCGAACAGGCAGACGTCTATGTAATCAATACCTGCTCTGTAACTGAAAATGCAGATAAGGAATGCAGACAACTCGTTAGAAGGGTGCAGCGATTGTCTCCAGAAAGTTTTATTGTCATCACTGGATGTTACGCCCAATTGAAGCCTCAAGAAATTGCGACCATTCCTGGAGTTGACTTAGTACTTGGTGCAGCTGAAAAGTTTAACTTGGTTCAACACCTCGCCAATCTAACAAAGGGCGATGAAACAAAAATTTGTAGTTGTGATATTGATACCTTAACCGGATTCCATAGCTCCTTTTCTGTCAATGACAGAACCAGGACCTTTTTAAAAGTGCAGGACGGATGTGATTATAGTTGTTCATTTTGTACCATCCCAATGGCTAGAGGTAAAAGTAGAAGTGATACAGTGGCAGGTGTGGTGAAACAAGCAAAGGAATTGGCCGAAAAAGGCGTTAAGGAAATTGTATTAACAGGCATCAATCTTGGAGATTTTGGAAAAGGGGGTGATGGCGGCAAGCATCATAAAGAAAACTTTTTTGAACTCATCAAAGCATTAGATAATGAGACTGCCATCGAACGTTACCGCATCTCCTCTATAGAACCCAATTTATTAACAGATGAAATTATTGCATGGGTTGCAGAGAGTAAAAAATTCATGCCGCATTTTCATATTCCTTTACAAAGTGGATCAGATGCTGTCTTGAAACTAATGCAACGCAGGTACAATAGCCAATTTTATAGAGAAAGAATTGAATTGGTTAAAAAGTTAATCCCCCATGCCGCGATTGGGGTGGATGTGATTGTAGGATCACCTGGTGAAACAGAAGCCTTTTTTCAAGAAAGTTTTGCCTTCATTCACAGCTTAGACGTTTCCTATTTACATGTATTCACGTATTCTGAACGTGCCGCAACTAAAGCATTAGATATCAAACCAATTGTACCCATTGCCATTCGCAATGAACGTAATAAAATTTTACGCAATCTCTCTTACCAGAAATTACAATATTTTACAGAAGCACACCGAGGGGAAAGCAGAAAAGTCTTATTTGAATCTGTAAAGAAAACAGCTGACGGTGGGATGGAAATGCTAGAAGGTTATTCTGATAATTATATTCGAGTTAACGTACCTTATAAAGCTGAATGGAGCAATCAAATAGTAGACTGGACCATCTAATAAATGCAATGATTCATTGAACTCAAGGAATTAGATTAAAGGACTGAAACTTCTTCTAACTTAAACTCAACAATCATCATCATATTGATGCTGTCTAATCTTACGTAAACAGATTTCTTATCTGCTTTTACCACTTCCCCTCTTTGACCCATAAATAAGCCATTGTTGACAGCCACTTTTGTTTGTGGCATGATCGCTCCCATGTCCACCACTTGAATATTATTATAAGATAATCCAAGGTATTTTCTGATCAATTCAATTTCTTTGTCTCTAATGATAGCAGGCTTTTTTTCAAAATAGAGAAAGCGTACCACCCCCATTGTACTAAGTACATTGGTATATTCTTCCTTCGTTGCTTTTACAAAAACATAAGACTTGAACAAAGGCTCTTCAATCACCTTTTTTCTGTCAGACCATTGACGTACTTTTTTTTGTGTAGGGCACCAGCTTTCAATGCCTTTTTGCGCAAAATTCAAATCTACCTTCTTCTCCCATTTTGGCTTTGTATATACCACATGCCACTTTTTCAATTGCTCCATGTACTCAATTATTTTTTTACAACCGCTGTTGTTTTCTTATTCAATGCAGCTAAAATTTTACTAGATTCATTCACCTGAAAATCTTTAGCCAAGTCTTTAATCCATGCTTGGTAGCGATCTTGTTTTGATTTATCAGGATTATTGTAAAATTTATTGTAGTCTACTTTTATCGGCGCCAATGTCATAGGCGACTTTAATTTTAACGCCTGCTCATTCTGTTTAGAAACTTCTTGTACACGCTTTTTAAAAGCCTGAAACTTGTCTAATTTCAAATACACTGGGGTTTCAATTTGATTCGATACCCAAAGTAAATTTTGCTTGAATTTATTTAAAGCGGTGTCATTTTGAATTTGCTTATTCGTTGACTGCACCACTTGAGATAATTGCGTATTATTAGACCATACCATGTATTTAGCGCGCTCCATTTCATCCCAACTTAATGCAGATTCATTGTCTTTTTCTCTATACTTAAGGTACTCGTATTCGTCTGGCAAAATAACATCAGGTACTACACCTTTTTTTTGTGTAGAACTTCCGGTGATACGATAGAATTTTTGGAAAGTTAATTTCACTGCCCCATATTCTGTTTGGATGCCCAATGAATCCAATGGTTTCCCAAAAGCCACATTCCTTTGAACAGTCCCCTTACCATAGGTGGAACTACTTCCTACAACAATTCCACGTTTATAGTCTTGTATCGCACCAGCAAAAATTTCACTTGCAGATGCACTAAACTCATTGGCCATTAAGACCAATGGGCCATCATAGAGGATACCTGGTGTTTCGTCATATAAAGTTTGAGATCTGCCTTCTTTATTTCTAATTTGAACAACAGGACCTTTGTCTATAAATAAGCCAGCCATTTGCACCACTTCGTATAAAGACCCTCCGCCATTGAATCGGACATCTATGATAATCCCTTTCACATTTTCTGCTTTCAATTTTTTAATTTCTGCAGCTACATCCTCAGAACATCTATGTCCATCTTCTCTTTCAAAATCAGCATAAAAATCGGGCAATAAAATATACCCGTATTTGTCTACGCCATTTTGAATCACTACACTTCTTGCATAGCCTTCGTCCAAGACAATTTTTTCTCTAATTAATGAGACCACTTTAAAAGTACCATCTGGCTTTCTAAAAGTCAATCTTACTTCGGTTCCTAAATTTCCTCTAATCAATTTAACC
>JBMOFB010000057.1:0-9849 GCA_049314475.1 Sediminibacterium sp. | reverse complement strand
CCCCAGCCGCCAAAACCACCACCCCAACCAAGACCTAAACCGCCTCCCCATCCTCCGAAGCCTCCGCCCCAGCCGCCAAAACCACCGCCCCAACCCATTCCAAATCCCATATTAAATCTTGGGTTGTTCCAATAGCCAAAATCGTCGATGCTTGACCAACGGTTTCTGTTTGCCACTTTTAATCTTAAAAAGCGATCGTCCTGATAATTTTGGTAATCTTGGTATTCTGCTTCTTCTGAAGCTGCTGCTTCATTTGAATTATTTCTTGCAGTCGTTTCTGCTTCCTTAGAGGGTGTAAAATATAGATCGTCTGTAGCTGCTGTTGTAGTTTGTTGCAAGCTGGTACAGCTGGTTAAGAAAAAACTACAAGCCAGTAAAAGACCGATGGCGTTGAACCCAATGAGGGATTGGTTGTGTTGCTTTTTCATGTTGTTCATTTTTTGGTTTTAATATGCCCCTGATTTAGCATACATTTGACATCCTAAAGGTAACAAAGTTTAAAACATAGAACGTTAATAGAAGCGGTTTTGTTACAATTTAAAATGTTAAGAATTTTTAGAAAATGGCAAAGGAACTAACGACAAGAGCACAGGATTATTCACAGTGGTATAATGACCTCGTTTTAAAAGGGTCACTTGCAGATTATAGTGCAGTGAGAGGCTGTATGGTGATTAAGCCATATGGTTATGCTTTATGGGAAAATATGCAAGCAACATTAGACAAAATGTTCAAAGATACAGGACATGAGAATGCTTACTTCCCTTTGTTTGTGCCTAAGTCCTTATTTGAGGCGGAGGAAAAAAACGCAGAAGGTTTTGCAAAAGAGTGTGCGATTGTGACCCATTACAGATTAAAAACAGACCCAAACAATAAAGGCAAGTTGATGGTAGATCCAGAGGCAAAGCTGGAGGAGGAGTTGATTGTGCGTCCAACAAGTGAAGCCATTATTTGGAATACTTATAAAACGTGGATTCAATCTTATCGTGATTTGCCAATTTTAGTAAACCAATGGGCCAACGTGGTAAGATGGGAGATGAGAACAAGATTGTTTTTAAGAACTGCAGAGTTTTTATGGCAGGAAGGACATACTGCACATGCCACTAAGGAAGAAGCGATTGAAGAAACTTTAAAGATGTTAGATGTCTATGCAGATTTTGCCGAAAATTGGATGGCAATGCCTGTGATTAAAGGGGTGAAAACGCCGAACGAAAGATTCGCAGGTGCTGAAGATACTTATTGTATTGAGGCTTTGATGCAAGATGGTAAAGCATTGCAAGCAGGTACTTCACATTTCTTAGGACAAAATTTTGCAAAAGCATTTGACGTAAAATTTAGTGATAAGAACAATACGTTAGATTATGTTTGGGCGACTTCTTGGGGTGTGAGTACAAGATTAATAGGTGGGTTGGTGATGACGCATAGTGACGATGAAGGATTGGTTTTACCTCCACGTATTGCACCTTTGCAAGTGGTGATTGTTCCAATTTTTAAAGGAGAAGAACAGAAAGCTTTATTGGATGAAAAAGTACATGCCATGGTGGCCTCTTTCAAAGCTGGAGGAATTCGTGTAAAATATGATGACTCTGATAATCAAAGACCAGGCTGGAAATTCGCCGAATATGAATTAAAAGGGGTGCCTGTGAGAATTGCAGTGGGTCCGCGTGATTTAGAAAATAATCAAGTAGAAATAGCACGTCGTGATACCAAAGAAAAAACAACTGTATCGATGGATGGGATTACTGAAACAGTATCACAATTATTATTGGATATTCAATCTAACTTATTTGAAAGAGCCAAAAAATACAGAGACGAACACATTACAAAAGCGGATAGCTGGGATGAGTTTGTTACAACACTAGATACCAAGGCAGGATTTGTTTCGGCACATTGGGATGGCAGTTCAGAAACCGAAGATAAAATAAAGGAAATGACCAAGGCCACTATTCGTTGTATTCCTTTGAACAATGAACAAGAAGCGGGCACTTGTATTTTGACAGGGAATCCATCTACACAAAGAGTTTTATTTGCGCGTGCTTACTAGTATTTAAGTTAGTATCTAAGTCATTAGCAACATGAAACAGAAGCCCATCCCTCCAGCACTCACGCCTTATTTAGAAGGCAAGGTCTTGTTGATTGATAAGCCATTAAAATGGACTTCTTTTGACATGGTTAAGAAAGTCAGGTGGATGACAAAAATCATGAAAGTAGGACATGCAGGCACACTCGATCCATTGGCGACTGGCTTGTTAATTATCTGTACAGGTAAGTACACCAAGCAGATTAACGACTACATGGGTATGTCAAAAGAATACACAGGTAGTTTGGTACTTGGCGCCACAACAGCTTCTTATGATTTAGAGCATGCGCCTGAAAATTTTAAATCGATTGAGGCCATTACTGAGTTCGCCATTCAAGAGGCGACAAAACAATTCATTGGAACTATTTTTCAAATGCCACCTCAACATTCTGCGATAAAAAAAGATGGTAAGCGATTGTATGAGTCTGCACGTCAAGGGATCGAAGTAAAAGTAGATCCAAGACAAATCATCATCCAGGAATTTGAAATTACAAAAATCAATTTACCCCATGTTGAATTTAGAGTCCTATGTTCAACCGGCACTTATATCAGAAGCTTGGTGCATGATTTTGGTCAAGCACTTGGTGTTGGAGCTTATATGAGTGGGTTAAGAAGAACAAAGATTGGCGCATTCCATGTGGAAGCCGCCATGCAGTGGGAGGATCTTGAAAAAGAAATTACTACTTTATTAGAACGGTAATCCTATTCCAAATTGCCAAGCATAGTTATTGACTTTAAGGCCGTTGGCTTTAATTTCGGACCATTTCATATCATTTAGATTCAACCAGCCATTATTGTTTAGTCGAGTAGGGTCCTTCATCTTTAAGGCGTAGTCGACCCTGATAATAAAATAATCGAAGTCTATACGTAATCCTGTTCCCACACCAATTGCAAGATCTTTATACAATCGATCTAATTTAAATCCTGCTCTTAAGTCATTTCCTAAATCCCTTGTATTCCAAATATTACCGATGTCTGTAAATACTGCAGAACCTACTTTATAAGATCCAAATTGTAATAAAGTAAAACGATATTCAATGTTGGCCTCTAATTGCAGGTCACCAAATCGATCGAAGTTTTGACTTGATGCACTTGTATCATAAAAAGTGGAACTGCCTAAGCCAAGCTGTCTCAATCCCCAAGCACGCATACTATAAGGTCCTCCAGCTGTAAATTGTTTAAAGAAAGGCAATTGCCCGCTCAGCTTTGTACTGTTACCATAGTTATTACCCCAGCCACCCATAATTCTCCATGCAATTTCTGAATTATCGTATTTGTAAGTAGACCTATATTCTGCTTCTAGTTTTAAATAACGATACAAGTTGTTATTTAATTTTTCTGAAAGTCCAAATAATCCCCCAGCTTCTTCGATGCCTAATCTTAAATATTGTTGTTGGCGTGGATGTTTTGAAGATGGTCCAATATTGGTATAATTCAAAGTTTGACTTATTATATTGCCCTCATTGAAAGAAGACCTTAAAAAAGGATTTTTAATCAATAAGCTATCTAATTTAGAAAACTTATTCAATTGGTAAAACTCAATATTTAAAGGGTGGTAGTTGATGACTTGTTGCTTACCATTTTTATTTTTTTTCCACTCATATCCCCAATTGGTGGTGAAAGATTTTAATTGGTAGTAATCTAAACGATCCATATAAGAACCATATAGTGCAAAATTTGTTTTAACGTTTTGATTCGCTTTGGCTTCTTTTTTTACAAAGGGTATGATTAAGTTTGGAAAACTATAAGTTTGACCTACGTTCCATAACAAGGTTTGTGCGACATTGCCGCTGCTATTTAAATTCAATTCTACGCCTAGTCTTAAACTTGTTACAGAAGGTATTGCTTTACGTTGAACGTTCTTATCTCTGTATGTTAGATTGGTGGATAGCCCCAATAAATTACCAGACCCAAGTTGTGCTGTGTTTCTACTACCCTCAATATCAAAATTGATACTTCTTCTCATACTTGGAACCAAAAAATAATGCAGATACACGCTATCGTGGACTAATGTAGTTCTGCCGTCCACTTGTTGCCATGCACCGAGACCACTAAATTTATTAAGTGTTTGGTAGTAATTGGTTTCGTTAAATAGGCTGCCTTTTAGAATGAATGCTTGTTCATTAAACAGTGCAGATTTGAATTTTGTAACGGTATAACAATGAATAAGATTAGAAAGAGTGTCTCTATTTAAAGTTGGATGAATGAGTATACTGTCCGGGTTGTCTAATGGTGCAATATCACTGTAAAATAGTTGTTGTCCAACATGATATTGTTTGGTAATATCTTTTGATAAATTTCTTAATTGAATACTAATTTTCCAACTTGGATTTTGGTTTTTCTTTTCCTTTGCTTCGGTAATTTGTGCGATTTGACTGAGTGGATCTAATTGCAAAATCATTAATGAAGCATCTATTGTATCTACTTCTGCAAATATTTTTTCTTTGGTGAAATTATATAATCCATTCGCTCTAAATAACGCTACTAACCTGTCTAATTCGTTATTGATGCTTAGGTTGGAAAAAGCTTGACCTTTTTTTAAGTAACTATCTTGACTATTTTTTAACGCGATATTTTGTAAAACAGGATCTGATAATTGATAGGTAATGGTATCCAATAAAGTTTTTTTATTGAGTTCAACTTCCAATGTCACTGAAGTTCTCCATTCTTTTTTTACTGTATCGGTCGTGATAATGGGCGAGAAGACAGGGTGATGATAGCCTTCTGTGGCTAAAAAGTTGGACATGTATTGTATGGTCCTACTCATTCTTTCGGGCTGGTAAGTTTGCGGCTTAATGATGGTATTAAAAAAACCATATTGTCTGATCTTTTGTACTTTAATACTATCATCCCAATAATTATCCAATGCGATAGATAATTCCTTTGCATTTTGTGAGGTTATGGCATCTTTTACGATGATTTTATTTTTATAAATAAATGCCTTTTCTTTTGGGTAATCGTGAATAATAGCCCTTTTTAAGTCAGCGCAGCTATTTAGAAAAAATAAAAGGCTGAATAGACTTAAACTTGATGAGAATCGAATAATTTTAACTTTCCCTAAATACATGTCATGATCAATAAGAATGAACTCAAATATATTCAATCTTTCGCCCATAAAAAACATTGGGCAGAAGAATCTGTCTTTATGTTGGAGGGGCCAAAGATGATGGAAGAACTCATGGCTTCAGATTGGGTGATACGACAAGCCTATGCCACCAAGGATTGGATCGAGTCACAACCATTTAAACCACACTATGTAACTGAGGTTGCCGATTTTGAATTAGATAAAATGACCCAATTGCAAAAGGCGAATCAAGTCATTGCATTGGTTGAGAAAAAACAAATCAATACTTCACTAAACTTAAAAGGCAAATTAACATTGCTATTAGATGGCATTCAAGATCCAGGTAATTTAGGGACTATCATTAGAACAGTTGACTGGTTTGGTCTTGATCAAATTATCGTAAGTGCTGATACAGCAAGCTGCTATAACCCGAAAGTGGTTCAAAGTACCATGGGCAGTATTTTAAGAGTGGAAGTGATTATTGCAGATTTAGCCGAACTGATTAAATCTTCCAAGATGCCAATTTATGGTGCAGTGCTTGAAGGGAAGTCTATACAAACAACTGAATTGGCTAAGGAAGGATTATTACTCATTGGGAATGAATCTAAAGGCATACGATCTCCAATTTTATCAATGATTACCCATCCAATTACGATTCCAAAATATGGTGCTGCAGAATCTTTAAATGCGGCTGTTGCAACAGGTATTATTTTAGCCAAATGGCAACATTAATCGAATCGAATTGCTTTTGCTGGACTGATTCTTTTAACCCAAATGGTTGGCAACAGAAAAGACAAGTAACAAATAATGGCTGTTCCAATCACGACTGCAGCCACTTGTATTGGCTGAATTTGAATAGGAAGCGTATCTATTAAATAAGCAGATTCGTCTAATTGTATCCAATGAAATTGTAACTGAAGGAATGAAAGTCCAAGGCCAATCAATACGCCCAGTCCAATTCCAATCCATGCAATAAAACTGGCTTGATACAAAAACACTTTCTGAATCATGGCATGTGTTGCCCCCATTGCATTTAAGCTTCCTATCATTGGAATGCGTTCCAATAACAAAATCAATAAACAAGTGATTAGATTTACAACGGCTATCAATAGCATAATGATAATGGTGATATTCCGATTGATATTTTGTACTTGTATCCAATCAAAAAGTTGAGGATAAAGATTAGCGCTTGCACTGTTCACCCAATTATCAGGAAGTATAGATTGAATTTGGGTTTGCGTTTCGGCTATTTTACTTAAGTCCTTTACATTAATTTGATAGCCAGTTATTGAAGTAGGGGCTTGAATCATTTGTTGCAATAATTGAATATCAACAAATACATTTTTAAGATCGTATTCCTCGATCCCCGAATGGAACAAACCTACTACCGTTAATTTTCTTTCTTGTACTTGATCATTTTGAAAAAAATAAAGCTTTACTTGGTCGCCAACAACAATATGTAATTTAGTAGCAATGTTTTTAGAGAGGACAATTTCTTTAGATGAAGATGGGTGATTGCTTTGAATCGATCTACCTTCTCTTAAATTGGAGATACTATTAAAATCGGTAATGCCTTTTGCATTGAGTCCTTCTATTTCCACATCCTTTGCAAGTACCATGGTTTGGTTTAAAAAGGCCGAAGCGGATTGAATATTCGAAATCCTTTTTATTTTTTCAATCACTTGTGGATTGTCATTTAGGTTAGCACCATTTACAGCGCTAATTTGAATATGGCCCCAAAAGGAGAATAATTTACTGCTAATGGTTGACTGGAACCCATTGACGATTGAAAAAGTCAATAATATGGCCGCTACGCTGATGGCAGTTGCTGCGATAGATAGTCTGACTATAAATCTTGTGTAGTTTTTTTGTTTGTAAAAACTAATTCTTTTGGCTATTTCAAAGGCAGTATTCAACTGTAAATTTTAATCAAATCTAGTTTTTTATCTTTAAAATGGGGGATCCTACTTAGGAAAAACGGTCTGATTTTACTAACTTCGCACCGGCAGGTCTTACACGACCAGCTCCTGCTGAACCTCCCCAGGGTAGGAATACAGCAAGGATAGGCGGTTGAGCGGTGCGATGTGAGTAGCCTGCCACTTTTTTATATTTAATATGAAAAAGTGGCCTTAATTTTAAACTATAAATCGACCATATGAAATTTTTTATTGACACAGGAAATTTAGCGCAAATTAGAGAAGCAAATGATTTAGGCATCTTAGATGGTGTAACAACCAATCCTTCTTTGATGGCCCAAGTGGGTGTAAAAGGAGAGGAAGCAATTGCTGCACATTATAAAGCGATCTGTGAATTAGTTGAGGGTGATATTAGTGCAGAAGTTTTGTCTACAGACTTTGCAACCATGGTTGAAGAAGGTAAAAAATTAGCTGCTATTCATAAAAATATTGTGGTGAAAGTGCCGATGATTAAAGATGGTATCAAAGCTATTAAGTGGTTTACTGATAATGGTATCCGTACCAACTGTACATTGATTTTCTCTGCAGGTCAAGCGATCTTAGCTGCTAAAGCAGGTGCAACTTATGTCTCTCCATTTATTGGAAGAATCGATGACAGTTCTTGGGATGGCATGGAACTAATTAGCCAAATTCGTCATATTTATGATGTGCAAGGTTTTCAAACACAAATATTAGCTGCATCCATCAGAAACGCTTTGCATATTGTGAAAGCTGCTGAAGCTGGAGCAAATGTTTGTACATGTCCATTAGATTCCATCTTAGGATTATTGAAACATCCATTAACTGATATTGGACTAGCTAAGTTTTTGGAAGACGCTAAGAAGATGTAATTTTTTTTAAGTCATTTCAATTATAAAAATTATTTCTTAGAAATATTTCTAAAAAGCAATCAAATACAAAGTATTTGATTGCTTTTTTTTTATAATTAAATTTTCTACGCTACGAATATTTTCTATGTTCTATCATTGATTGGTTTATTCAGTTATATTTAAATTAGTAAATAATCTATATTATAAATAATTAGATTTTTTTATAATTTAAATAAAAATCAAATGCCATTACATTTTGACATCTTTAATCAATTTCTTAGGAAATACGTAGAATTTACCGATGCTGAATTACTAGATTTTAATAATAAGTGTTCTAGCGTAGAATTCTCAAAAGGCGATGTGGTAATGAAAGCAGAGCAGGTACAAAAGAACCTTTATTTTATCACTGAGGGGATTGTTAGAAATTTTATTGAATTAGATAATGGTGATCATAAAATACACAATTTCAGATCGGAGAACATGACAGTAACTGGTTATGCTTTTTATAATTATGCAGATAAACTTAAGGCTTTAGTAAGTGTAGATTGCCTAGAGGATTGCGTTTTAATTCAAGTGCCTATAGAAGCGATCAATTATGTAATCAATCATGTTAAATTAGGAGATCGATTAGGAAGATATTTAGCAGAAGCGCATATTATACAAATGCTTGAATATGTATTAGAAAGAGATACAAAATCTGTAATAGACAGACTAGATAAACTAGATCAAAATTTTCCAAATATACACCAACGTGTCCCACAGTATATGATTGCTTCTTATTTAGGGATCACTCCTGTTCATTTGTCTAATTTGAAAAAGAAAAGAAAGCTGACTAAGAAATAATTTCCTTTAAATTTCACAGCGTTGTAAAATAAATAATTAGATTTAAACGCCAACGACTCTTTTATTAAATGCACTATTTCTTGCAGCTTCTAATACGCGAATGATATTGGTGCCTTCTTTTGCAGAGGTTGGAACAGGGGCATTGTTTAAAATCGCATCCGCCATTCTTTCATAAAATATGCCGTAATTACCTGGTATACTTGGGATCACTTTATTGGTAATAATACCGTTCATATCTGTATATAGTGTGCCATAGTCTTCAGTGGATTCGGCACCCCAGTTTGGGCTATTTGGTTTTTTACCAGCAATTAAATCTGCTTCTTGTATGTCCGATCTGTTTTTAATGAAGCATCCCTTGGTACCATAAATTTTATACCCTGGACTTTCAGTCATAAACAACATGCCGCTCGTTAAAGTAATACGGTGAGATGGGTAGTATAAGATCAATGAAAAATAATCATCAATGATAGAAACTTTTCTGGTGATTCGAATATCTGCAAAAACAGCCAAAGGCATACCTGATAATAAGATGGCTTGATCCACTAAATGCGGTCCAAGATCATATAATAATCCAGCGCCTGGCGTGACTGACTCTTTATGTTTTTTAGGACTCAATGTAGTTCTATACCTTTCAAATGAAATTTGAACATCTTGTAAAACTCCAATTTCAGCCTCTTGAATTAGTTTTTGTATAGTAAGAAAGTCTGCATCATAGCGCCTATTTTGGTAGACAGCTAATTTCAATCCTTTGTTTGTAGCCAATGCATCCAATTCTTCTGCTTCTTTTGCCGTGACTGTAAAAGCTTTTTCTACAATTACATGTTTTCCTGCAAGCAATGCACTTTTTGCATACACAAAATGGGTGTCATTAGGGCTATTGACAACTACTAAATCGATGGAAGCATCCGCAAGCAATTCCTCATAACTAGTAAATGATTTTGTACCAGGGTAGGCCGCTTCAATATTTTTTATTGAACGCTCCCAGCTTCCAACTAAATTAAAGTTGGGGTTGCTTGCAATAAAAGGTGCATGAAAAACTTTCCCACTCATGCCAAAAGAGACTAGTGCAGTATTGATCAT
>JBMOFB010000056.1:0-10253 GCA_049314475.1 Sediminibacterium sp. | reverse complement strand
GAATTCAATTATAAGATCGAAACTTCCTCTAGTTTGAATTCAATTATAAGATTGAAACTTCCTCTAGTTTGAATTCAATTATAAGATCGAAACTTCCTCTAGTTTGAACTCAACAATCATCATCATATTAATACTGTCTAATCTAACGTAAACAGATTTTTTATCTACTTTTACCACTTCCCCTCTTTGACCCATGAATAAACCATTGTTGACCGCCACTTTTGTTTGTGGCTGTATTGCGCCCATGTCCACCACTTGAATATGGGTATAGGACAGGCCTAAGTATTTTCTGATCAACTCAATTTCATTGTCTCTGATGATGGCAGGTTTTTTTTCAAAATATAGAAAGCGAACTACACCCATTGTACTAAGCACATTGGTATATTCTTCCTTCGTTGCTTTTACAAAAACATAAGACTTAAATAATGGCTCTTCGATAATTTTTTTTCTATCCGACCATTGGCGTTCTTTTTTTTGAGTGGGGCACCAGCTTTCAATGCCTTTTTGCGCAAAGTTCGAATCCACTTTTTTCTCCCATTTTGGTTTTGTATACACCACATGCCACTTTCTCAACTTTTCCATGTACTCCTTTATTTTTTTACAACCGCTGTTGTTTTTTTATTCAATGCTGCTAAAATTTTACTAGACTCATTTAACTGAAAATCTTTAGCTAAATCTTTAATCCATGCTTGATAACGATCTTGTTTTGACTTGTCTGGATTGTTATAAAATTTATTATAGTCCACTTTAATTGGCGCCAATTTCATAGGCGTCTTTAATTTTAATGCTAGCTCATTCTGCTTAGAAACTTCTTGTACTTGTTTTTTAAATGACTGATACTTATCTAACTTCAAATACACTGGGGTTTCTATTTGATTTGATACCCACTGTAAATTTTTCTTGAATTTGTTCAAAGCCGTGTCATTTTTAATTTGCGAATTTGTTGATTGAACTACTTGAGCTAATTGCGCATTATTTGGCCATACCATATATCTAGCACGCTCCATTTCGTCCCAACTTAAAGCAGATGCATTGTCTTTTTCTCTGTACTTGAGGTATTCGTATTCGTCAGGTAAAATAACATCCGGTACTACCCCTTTCTTTTGTGTAGAACTTCCGGTAATACGATAAAATTTTTGGAAGGTTAACTTCACTGCTCCATATTCTGTTTGAATGCCCAATGAATCCAAAGGTTTTCCAAAAGCGACATTTCTTTGCACAGTCCCCTTGCCATAGGTAGAGCTACTTCCTACTACAATTCCACGTTTATAATCCTGTATAGCACCAGCAAAAATTTCACTTGCAGATGCACTAAACTCATTGGCCATCACCACCAATGGTCCATCATAAAGAATACCTGGTGTTTCGTCGTATAAGGTTTGAGACCTGCCTTCTTTATTTCTAATTTGTACGACGGGGCCTTTGTCTATAAATAAGCCTGCCATTTGTACCACTTCGTATAAAGATCCTCCCCCATTAAATCGTACATCAATGACAATACCTTTTACATTTTCTGCTTTCATTTTTTTAATTTCTGCAGCCACATCTTCAGAACATCTATGACCATCTTCTCTTTCAAAATCGGCATAGAAATCGGGCAATAAAATATAACCGTATTTATCTTCGCCATTTTGTATCACCACGCTTCTTGCATAACCTTCGTCCAAGACAATTTTTTCTCTTATTAATGAAACCACTTTAAAAGTACCATCTGGTTTTCTAAAAGTCAATCTTACTTCGGTTCCTAAATTTCCTCTAATCAATTTAACCGCATCCGTGGTTTCATAACCAGATACATCCACTGGCTCATCTGATCCTTGCGCTATCTTTACAATCACATCATTGACTACTATTTGTCCAGACTTCCATGCTGGTCCACCTGGCTGGATACTAGCGATACGGATGCCAAAATCATCCTGTGTCAACTGAGCGCCAATACCATAAATCACGCCACTCATTTGTTCTGTGAATGAGCGTTTTTCGATGGGTGCTAAATAGTCTGTATGTGGATCCATTAAACCAGTAATAGCGTTTAAAAACAATTCAAATTGTTTTTCTTTAGTGAATGTTTTTTCAAAAGATTCTAATCTTTTTTTATAAGACTTTTTGATATAGGCTCTTGATTCTGCCTCTAGGGTAGAATCATTTTTAACTATAAATTTTTCTTTGCCTTTATTTTTTTCACGCTCCTCTAATAAACTTGCATAACGTTCGATTGTTCTATACTTTAATAACATCTCCCAACGTTTTGCTCTGTCGGCTTCATCTTTAGGATAAGTCATTTTATCTGTGTTCAATAACACTGAATCATCTTTATTAAAATCAAAAGGCTGATCCATCACTTGATTAAAGATGGCTTTCGTCTCTACAATGCGTTGCGCATAAATACGACTCACCGCTGGTTGAAAAGCAATTGTGGCACCATGAATTTCATCATCAATTGTGGTGCTATAATTAGATAAACTATCTAGATCTGACTGAAGAAAAGTATTTTTTTCTGGATCCAATGCTTTAAAATAAGCATTAAAAACTTCTTTAGAAAAAGCGTCGTCAATATTTCTAGGGCTGTAATGTTCTGACTCTAATAATTGTCCAATGGTTGATAATAATTTTCGTTGTCTTAATTCAGGTGACTCTTGACCTTCTTTTTTAAATGTATTGAAGGCAAAGAACAACGCCCCAAATAAAAACACTGTGGCAAAAACTTTCCACTTATTTTGTTGTACGTATGTCATAATCTTGTGCATGTAGGATTTCAAAATTAGCGTAAAATGGGAATCTTATGAGTCTATTTATGTTTTTATACTCTTTTTTAGCATTATTTTACAAAAACATGCTCAACTAATTTTATTGATTACTGAATTAACGTATTTTTGCAGCCCAAATGGAGGGCGTAGCTCAGTAGGTTAGAGCGACAGTTTGTGGCACTGTAGGCCGTGGGTTCGAGACCCATCGTTCTCCCATTAAAAACCTATCCCGATTTTGGGGTGGGTTTTTTAGTTTAAATATAGCGTATGACATTTTTTTTGATTCCATTTTTAGTAGGTGCTTTTGGCTGGTGTTTGGTTTGGGCAATAGCGGTTTTGCCTTTCAAATCAAAAAATTTAGCTGATCAATGGATGATGCAAATTGATTTAACCCAAATCTTGCCGCAATTAACAAAAAACGACTCCTTTGAAGCACTACAACCTGTGATCAATGAAAAATTAGATGATTTTTTTAGGCATAAACTAAGTTCCAAGCTACCCATGATCTCCATGTTCATTGGCGATAAGACGATCGAAGAACTTAAGGCCGTATTCATGGAGGAATTGGCCCTACTCTTCCCAATGCTAATCACTGAGTTCAGTGTACATCTCAATAAAGACTTACATGCACAATGGCAGTTAATATTAAAGAAAAAAGTGCAGCAGAAAGTCATCGAGGCAACTAAGCCTTATAGATGGGTGGCATTTGCATTTGGAGCCATTTGGGGCGTCCTAATTGCTTTAATCCTTCCTCTTATTTAACCGTTTATACTTTACAAGCCCCTTTCTTTAAACTTTAGAGCGAATTTTGTGTTATTGATTAAACAGAATTCAAACATCATGGTCTTATTGACCACAATAACAAATATGAAAAAACTCACAATACTTTTTAGTGCTTTATTGATTCAAGTGTCATTATTGGCACAAATTCCAACTGGACGCCCCGCTGGTGGAGCTGGTGGTGGCAGTATGAATATGGGGCATTTTTACGGAAAAGTGGTAGATGCGAACAAAAAAGGCATCGACGGCGCAACTGTTCAGTTAAAAGGTAGCAAATTCGATCCTACTACCAAAAAAGCAAGCGAAGTCACTATAGCTACAATGATTTCTGAAGCGAATGGTGATTTTAGTTTTAATAACTTATCTGTGATGGGTAATTTCAAACTCATTATTTCGGGTGTAGGGTATAAAAAATATGAAAAGCAAATTAGCTTTAACATGAAGCCAGGTGGCAACCCTCAAGACATGATGGCTTTAGTAGACAAAGATTTAGGAAATATTAAGTTAGAGGAAGACCCAAATCAATTACAAAGTGTGACTGTAACAAGCTCTGCAAAACCACAATTTGAAATGGGGATTGATAGAAAAATTTTCAACGTAGATAAGAATTTGGCAAGCACTGGGCAAACTGCAGTAGAAGTGATGAAGAATATTCCAAACTTAAATGTAGATATTGATGGGAATGTTACTTTAAGAAACGCTACACCTACTTTATTAATTGACAATCGTCCAACCACATTGACTTTGGATCAGATTCCTTCTGATATCATTGACAGAGTTGAAATCATTACCAACCCTTCTGCTAAATATGATGCATCAGGTGGTAATGCTGGTATTTTAAACATCGTTTTAAAGAAGAATAAAAAGAATGGTTACAATGGAGGTTTAAGAGGTGGTGTGGATATGCGTGGTAAAATCAATGCGGGTGGCGACTTAAACTTAAGAAGTAGTAAACTTAATTTTTCGGCAAGTGCGAATCTTAGAGAAAGTAAATCAATTAGTACGATTGATAATGTTAGAGATATCTTGTTAACCCCTATCCCAACTAGCATTAGCACTTATACCGACAATATTGGTTTAAGCGAATTCGCTTTTTATAGAGCAGGCTTTGATTATTTAATTGATAACCGAAATACTTTCTCCATTTTTGGAAACATCGTAAAAGGTGATTTTGGAAATACCTCGACTCAGCAAATTGACTCCATTTTTAATGGTGTGAATAGAAATAATAATATCGGACTTGATAATAATTCCATCTTTTCATTCTTAAATAAAGGAACTCAAGCAAGTTTCAAGCACTTGTTTGCAGAAACAGGCCACGAATTGAGTGCAGACTTTAATTACAACGAAAGTAATAGCGATAATAATTCACTTATAAAGTCTAGTATTTTAAACCAAAGAACAGTTGGAGCAGGAACAAATAAAAACTATACTTCCAATATTGATTACGAGCGTATTTTTAAAAATAATATGAAATTCGAGGCCGGTGTGAGAATGAACAATAGAGACGAATACAACAATAGAGACCAGTTTAGAATTATCAACGGAAAAGAAGTACTAATTCCTAGTATCAGTAATCAATTAAAGTTTAACGAAAGTGTTTTAGCGGCCTATACTAATTTTGGCGGGAAAAAAGATAATTTAAGTTATCAGGTTGGACTTAGGGTTGAAAATAGAGAATACATTGTAAACGTATTGAATAAGCAAGGACAGGATTCATTAGAGTCAGTCATTAAGCTACCTATTTCATTATTCCCAAGTGCCTTTATTAGCTACAAATTGAACGATAAAAATGATTTGCAGTTTAACTACTCTAAAAGAATTAATGCACCCAATCCATTTCAATTACAACCTTTCCCAGACTATTCAGACCCTTTGAATATTGCAGTTGGTAACCCAAAATTAAAGCCACAATTCACACATTCATTTGAAATGGCATATAACAATGTGTACAAAAAAGGTTCTAATTTATTGGCTACAGTTTATTATAAATACAGCACAGACTTAATTACAAATTATATTTATAAAGACATCAATCCAATTACAAATGATAGCGCGTTTTATAGTTCATTTATCAATGCGAACACATCAAAAGTATATGGATTAGAATTAAGTAATAAAACCACTCTTACAAAATGGTGGGATATCAATCTAAGTTTTAACTTATTTAAATCAGAAATTGAGGCGTCTATTCCAGGTCAAGATGTCAACAACAATTTAACAAGCTGGTTTAGTAAAATGAATAATAATTTTAAACTTGTAAAAGGCTTATCACTTCAATTTAGTGGTCAATACCAAGCCAAGACAATCTTACCTCCAGGAGGTAACTCCGGTGGTGGTGGCGGTGGTGGTAGAGGCGGCGGTGGATTCGGTGGTGGTGGCGGATTTGGTGGACCACAATCGACTGCGCAAGGCTATAATTTTCCGAACTATGAATTTGACTTAGCAATCAGAAAAGACTGGACCTTGAAAGATGGTAAAACTGCATCATTGACTTTGAGTGCAAGTGACGTATTTAGAACTAGAGTGATTCAGACGTATTCAGAAAGTCTTTATTTTACTCAAAATGTAATTAGAACAAGAGACCAACAATTCTTTAGATTGAACTTCTCTTACCGATTTGGTAAATTCGATGTGAATTTATTGAGAAGAAAAAGTACTAAGATGCAAGAAGGAAGTGGCGGAATGGATCAGATGCAACAATAAGAAAAATAATATTTATTTAGAAGTTTTACCTTCTAACATAGGAACAAAAGAGCATGCCTCAAAGGATTCTCTTTTTTCGTTTCCATCCTTTTTCTTAGTTAAACGCATCATCCTTTGTTCGGCGCCCTCCTCATCCAATGGAATCACCATTTTGCCATTCACCTTCAATTGTGCCCATAGTTTTTCGGGCACCATAGGCGCTGCGGCAGTGATTAAAATTTTATCAAAAGGAGCGAGCTCAGGCAATCCCTCAAATCCATCCCCAAAACAAAACTGGATATCTGAATATTGTTGTTTAAAAATATAGGAAAAGGTTAAATCAAAAAGTTGTTTTTGTCGCTCAATTGTAAATACTTTAGCACCCATTGCTGCTAGTACTGTGGTTTGATACATGCTTCCTGTGCCAATTTCGAGTACTTTTTCACCTGGCTTAATTTGCAACAACTGTGTTTGATAGGCCACCGTATAGGGCTGCGAAATAGTTTGATTTGCAGCAATAGGGAAAGCACGATCCTCATAGGCAATTCTATCAAATGCAGAGTCTAAAAAGAAATGTCTTGGGATGGATCCAATGGCCTCCAATACTTTTTCATCGGTGATCCCTTTTTCTTTTAATGTTTTTACCAACTGAATGCGTAAACCTTTATGCAGGTAAGCATCTTCTAATTTTCGCATGCTTGATTTAGTTTAACTGCATAGCTGCAATGATGGTATTGATTTTGTTTTGCAAATGTGCATAGACTTCATCGAATGACGCCCTATTTGGTAAAACTGTATTGACGCTAAAATAAAATTTAATCTTTGGTTCCGTTCCACTTGGTCTAGCAGAAATTTTTGTACCATCCGCAGTTACAAATTGTAACACATTACTTTTTGGCAATGCTATTTTTGTTTGTGTTCCAGTCAATAAATTGGTACTAAGTTGTAGCTGATAATCTAATAATGTAACCACTTGCTCTCCAGCAATTTCAGCAGGAGGTTGTTTTCTGTAGCCCTCCATCATGTCCGAAATTTCTTGCTGTCCGTTCATCCCTTTTTTGGTAATACTTATTAATTGTTCATAGTAAAAACCATATTGCATATACAACTCTATCATTTTATCAAACAAGGACTTGCCCTTGCTTTTTTCATAAGCAGCCATCTCGCACAATAAAGCCACAGCACTCACTGCATCCTTGTCTCTGATTTTATCCCCAATCATTAAACCAAAACTCTCTTCCCCCCCAATAATAAAATTTTCTTTGCCTTCTTTTTCTTTAACCAATTCTGCGATCCACTTAAATCCTGTCAACACATTATAACAATTCACTTCGTTTTGTTTAGCTACCTCATTGATCATCTCGGTGGTCACAATGGTTGTAATCACCATATCATTCGGCGCTGCAATACCTTTGGCCCTTCGAGCTTCCATCATATAAGCAAATGCCAATACAGCAGTTTGATTACCATTCATTAAGACCCACTCCCCTTTATGATTTTTTACACCAATACCTACTCTATCTGCATCTGGGTCGGTACCTAAAAGTATATCCGCATCCAATGCCTTTGCCTTTTCTAATCCAATACGCATTGTTTCGCTCTCTTCTGGATTAGGATAAGCCACCGTCGGAAAATTACCATCTGGCGTAGCTTGCTCCTCTACCACATGTACATTCTTAAAACCATAAGCAGCCAATACTTTTGGAACCAAGGTAATACCCGTGCCATGAATTGGCGTATATACTATTTTTAAATCGCTTTGTGCAGCAATCACTTCTGGATAGACACTTAATGATTGTAACATTTTTATATAGGCCTCATCCATGGAGGCGCCTATGATTTCAATCAACGATTCGCCACCATTCCATTTTACTTCTTCTAAGGACTGAATGGCTTCTACTTCTGTGATCACATTTTTATCGTGTGGTGGCACCAATTGACCCCCATCATTCCAATACGCTTTATAACCATTGTATTCTTTAGGATTGTGCGAAGCTGTACAAACAACGCCAGCTTTGCATTGAAGCGTACGAATGGCATAGCTTAATTCTGGTGTAGGTCTCAAATCCTCAAATAAATAGACTTTGATACCATTTGCAGCAAAAACCTGAGCGGTTGTTTCTGCCAAAAATCTTGAATTGTTTCGACTATCATGCCCTACCACAACAGCAATAGATTCGTTGGGATAAGTCTTTAATAAATAATTAGAAAATCCCTGTGTCGCCATTCCAATTGTATACTTATTCACCCTATTGGTACCGACGCCCATCAGACCCCTTAATCCGCCAGTTCCAAATTCAAGATTTCTATAAAATGCATCTTGCAATAGCGCTGGTTGACTAGTCTGTAAAGACCTAATCTCCTCCTTTGTAGCAGCATCATAATTACCCTCTAACCAGCTCGCAATTTTTTGATCGATCTCTTGACTCATAATGGAATGGATTGAAATTCTTGGAATGGCAGCAATTTAAATAATTCTGTTTAAAAAAGCCCATTAAATAAGTATTAGTTCTTAGTCGACTGTGAATTATTTGAGGGTATTTAAAGTTCTAGACTTAAGTAAATGGAGTAAATTCGTGTTTAAGTCAAAATGCTTTAAACTATGGAATTCATCAGCGGCATAATTTTTCTAATCCTATCGGTCATTGCTTTTTACATTTTTGGTAAAAAGATACTTACAATCAAAAGAAATATCCATCTTGGAAGGCCAGTTGAATTGAATGATCAGCCAATTGCGAGATGGAAAAATGTATTTCTATTGGCCTTAGGACAAAAGAAAATGTTCCGAAATATTCCAGTCGCATTATTGCACTTAATCCTTTATGTTGGATTCATTATTATCAATATTGAACTACTTGAAATCATCATTGATGGTATTTTTGGTACTCACCGTTTTTTCAAACCATATCTTGGTGGACTTTACCCTTTTTTAATCAATAGTTTTGAAGTTTTAGCGTTTTTGGTTTTTGTTGCTTGTATTTTTTTCTTAACAAGAAGAAATATTACGCGTGTAAAAAGATTGATCAGTAATGATTTAACAGGCTGGCCAAAGACAGATGCTAATTTAATTTTAGTAATAGAGATGGTATTAATGGGTTTGTTTTTATTGATGAATGCGGCAGATCCTAGTGCAAATTTTATCATCTCCTCATGGATTAAACCAGCTTTATCTAATTTGAGCGAACATCAATTACATACGATTGAGCAAACGGCCTGGTGGATGCACATACTAGGTATCTATGGCTTTATGAACTACTTACCTTATTCCAAACATTTACATATTGTATTGGCCTTCCCAAATGCCTATTACGCTTCATTGGAGCCAAAAGGTAAAATGCACAATATGGTGGCCATTCAAAATGAAGTGCTCTATGCCATGCAGCCAGAATTAGCCCCTACCAATGCAGCTCCTCCAGAAAAATTTGGTGCGAAAGATGTGATGGACTTGAGTTGGAAAAATTTAATGGACGCATATAGTTGTACGGAATGTGGAAGATGTAGCGCAGCTTGTCCTGCAAATAGCACTGGAAAATTATTGAGTCCAAGAAAAATCATGATGGATACCAGAGACCGTCTTGAAATTGTTGGAAAAAATATTGATGCGAACGGACAATTCGTAGACGACGGTAAGTCCTTATTAAACGACCATATTACTATAGAGGAATTAAGGGCATGTACCACCTGTAATGCTTGTGTAGGGGAGTGTCCAGTGAGTATTTCTCCAATGGATATCATTTTAGAGTTAAGAAGGTCATTGATTATGGAGGACAGTAATGCACCAACAGAATGGAATGGCATGTTTAGCAATATAGAAAACAATTTTGCACCTTGGAAATTCGCTCCAGACGATAGAGACGCATGGACAAAGCAAGCTTAAAATAAATTAATTATGAAAGTATCTACAATGGCAGAAATGATGGCTGCCGGAACAAAGCCAGAAGTTTTATTTTGGGTAGGCTGTGCAGGCAGCTTTGATCAAAGAGCACAAAAAATCACTAAAGCTTTTGCGACGATCCTAGACAAAGCTGGTGTGGTTTATGC
>JBMOFB010000055.1:0-10707 GCA_049314475.1 Sediminibacterium sp. | reverse complement strand
GCAAATCAGTACATTGAACAAACCATGCCACCTGTTGAATTACTACGTTCCCAAAAAGCAAACATTGTGATTGGAACCGATAGCTATGCAAGTAACTGGAGCCTTAGTGTATTGGATGAATTAAAAACAATTCAACATCACCATCCCGAGATTCAACTTTCAGAAATGCTTGGTTGGGCCACCTTCAATGGCGCGCAAGCATTACAAATGGACAAGCATTTAGGAAGCTTTGAACTAGGTAAAAAACCTGGTGTGGTTTTGATTAAAGATTTTAATGCAACACTGCTTGTAAAATAGGTAGTGACTTGATCTCACTAAATTTTTTATAATGCCAGCTTAAAGAGAGCTGAAATAATTCTAGAATCTTTTTTCTTTGTGCACCATTTAAATGAATTGTTTCCAATTCATTGTACAATTGTAGACTCAAAAAAGTAGAGGCTGTTTGGGCTTCTAGTCCTTCTAAATAATAAGGATGGAGTGGTTTATTCGCTACAAAATTTCCTTCATGCACATCTAGTATCGGTGTATCATTTGCATACTCGCCTTGCAAGCCAAAACCTAAAGTTTGACTTAAATGAATCAAAAAATAAATTGGCAGGTTGCTCACTAATCCAGGGCCGCCTTTGTCTAATTGCTTAAAGGTATCTTCGATTAAATAAAATAATTCGGGGTGTGGTTCTGGTTCTAATGTTTGTTGTAAGATCTCTACAATATAAGTAGCGACTGCATTGCGTAATACATCCGAATAGACGTTTTGATACACATAGGACCAATTGACTTCCTTGATCATCTGCATACTCTTCATTGGATATTGATAGGCTTCCATTTGAAGGATGGCACCGGGTTGATAAAACACGCCCTTGCTTGCGCCTTTTTTACTGATGGTTCGAACGCCTTTTACAATGTATTGTTGCAGGCCAAAAAGTTCTGTGTAGATAGAAGCGATGACACTTGTATCGCCGTATTTGGTCACGCGTAAAACAATGCCCTTGGTGTTGTGTAGCATAGATAATTAAATCACGGTGTCCCTATACACTTTTAAATTGTTGTAAGAACCTAATATCGTTTTGTGAATATAAACGTAAGTCGTTGACCTGGTATTTTAATTGTGCGATTCTTTCTACGCCCATGCCAAAAGCAAAGCCAGTATACTTTTCAGGGTCGATGCCAAAATTCTCTAACACTTTTGGATGTACCATGCCTGATCCTAAAATTTCTACCCAACCTGTGTGCTTACAAATATTACATCCCTTGCCTGCACAAATTTGACAGCTGATATCCATTTCTGCACTAGGTTCTGTGAATGGAAAATAACTTGGGCGAAAACGTACTTTCACTTCTTTACCAAACATCTCTTGTACGAAAAAATAAAGTGTTTGTTTTAAATCTGCGAAGCTTACATTTTCGTCTATATACAATCCTTCTACTTGATGGAAAAAGCAATGCGCTCTTGCAGAAATTGTTTCGTTTCTATACACACGTCCTGGACAGATCACACGAATAGGTGGCTTCTGTGATTCCATCACGCGCGCTTGTGTACTTGATGTATGTGTTCTTAATAACCATGCAGAATGGTCTGCGGTTTTTTCTTCTACATAAAAAGTGTCTTGCATATCACGCGCAGGATGATCTTCGGGCAAGTTCATGGCGCCAAAATTATGCCAATCATCTTCGATCTCTGGTCCTTCTGCAACAGCAAATCCCAATCGCTTAAAAATAGAAACCATTTGATTGCGCACCAAGTTCAATGGATGTCTTGTACCAACCGGTGTTGGGTCGCCTGGTAAACTAAAGTCCATGCCTGTATCTGTCTCTGCACTGTCTCCTAATCCTGCTTGTAATGCTTCAAATTTTTCTTCGGCAACAATTTTAAATGCATTCAAAATTTGTCCAAATTCCTTTTTTTGATCGTTGGGTACATGCTTCATTTCCCCCATGATTTGCTTTACCAAACCCTTGGTTCCCAAGTATTTAATCCTAAACTCCTCTAAAGCGGCTGCATTGGCAGCTTCGGCGGCAGTGATTTCCTTTTTAATGTCTTCTATTTGCTGTAATAGTTGCTCCATAGAACGAAGATAAGAAGAAGGCGCGAAAGCACCCGATGTACTGAATATTTATACCACAAAAAACCTTACATTTGTTACTCGTTGAAGTAATATATACATGGAGTACAATACAGCAAGAAGCATCATGGGGATGAGAGAGTATGGCCGTCACGTTCAGAGGATGGTGGATCATCTATTAACCATTGAGGATAGCGCAAAAAGATTAGAACAAGCAAAAGTCGTAATTGAGTTGATGGGATTCCTGAATCCACAACTAAAGAATGTCGAAGACTATAGACACAAGTTATGGGATCACTTATTTTTTATGAGTGGCTTTAAATTAGATGTGGAAAGCCCTTATCCAATCCCAACTAAAGAAACTTATAAGCAAAAGCCCGATCCTTTGCCTTACCCTCAACGCAAAATCAAATATGCGCACCTTGGGAAGAATTTAGAGTTGGTGATTGATAAAGCCATGGCCGAACAAGATCCAGAAAAGAAAACAGGATTCGCTCATACCATTGCGCATTACATGAAATTGGCTTACAGCAACTGGCATAAAGAATTGGTTCAAGACGATGCCATTCGTAGCGAGTTAAATGCCATCACTGGTGGTGAATTAGAATTTAGCAACACACCTTATATCAAACACCGCAATCAAAATTTTGAGCGCGAAGAGTATCGCCCAGCAGGTGGTCGTTGGCAGAATAACCGTAACAGGCCTAATGCAGGTGGCGGTGGCGGTGGCGGAAGAAATAACAATAACCGCAATTTTAAAAAGCGATTTTAATATTTATAAAGGACTTAATAAAAAAATCCCATCCGTTTTACGAGATGGGATTTTTTATGATTACTTATTGATTGTAGGGTAGGGTAAATTTCCTTTGGCATAATACCAAATGATTTTATTCATGGTGTCATCCTTTCCTCCATCCACTTCGTTAAAGACTTCGAATTGAGATTGCAAAGCCATTTGTTTTGCTACACCACTTAATGCTTTTAATGGTTTATTCATTTCATTCAAAGCAATATTGGAAGGCAAAGCCGTATAATCTGCACTATTTTTTTTATCTGTAAAGCAATCTGTCATGACCCTACTTGTAGCATCCATGGTGTTCATTGGAGGCAAGCCCAGTATTTGTTCAATGGTGCGCAACATAGATACTTGGTTGTATTTTGTATGCACCGTGTTGGATTTTGAATAGGCACTTGCCACTAAGCCAACTGTTCTATAAGCAGATACATGATCCCATCCTCCTTGTGAATCGTCTTGTGTTACAAAGATGGCTGTGTTTTCCCATGATTTACTTTTACTAATTTTTTCAATAATTCTACCCAGTGCTAAATCATTGTCTGCCACCATCGCATTGGGTGTTGGAAAATCAGGAGAAGTGCCTGCTGAGTGATCGTTTGGTAATGATAGCACCATTAAATTTGGAAGGCTATCTTTTTGTTCCATGGCTTCCCAGTCTTGAATAAAAATATCGGCCCTGTGTTGATCGCTAAAAGCAATATTATCACAGTCTGGAAAAGTAGGATGGATAATTGAATTTAAATTATCTATCGTTGTGGTGTTCATCCAATTTGGTGCGATACCACTTGTATATTGAGCATACAAATCGGCCCATTTTAATTTTCTGTCATAAATGGTTTCACAAGCTTCTCCGTAAACTTTTACGGTCTTGCCATAACTTAAAGCATGGTTCCAAATAAATCCTGCTTTATTATACACTAACGCATCTTCTTGTCTATGTGGATAGCTCCTAAACCAAGCGCGCACATTCTTTTCTACATAATCAGACACCATGCCTGCATCTGTCCATTGATGCCCTTCTGCCGAAGATTTACCCGATGCATAATAATTATCCATCAACCCAAACTGCTTTGTAAGTGCATGCATATTAGGTGTGATTCTTTTGCCAAAAACAGTTAAGCTGCTATCCCCATTGGCCCCTGCTACATCACCTAGTACTTGATCATAGGTTTTATTTTCTTTAATAATATAGACCACATGTTTAAATACCGAAGGCTCTCCAAGTCGCTCTGGCACTGGGACAGGCTGAATATTCGTTCTTGCAGGGAGTGTCCATTGTGCTACTTTATGTAAAAAGTTTTGTCTTTTAACTTGAGCTGTATACACATTTAATTGTGCTTGATTTGGCATTGGTATAATACTTACAGAAGCTAGTTCTTGGTGTATTGATCTTGCTTTTTTTGCGCTATCCACCACATTCGCACCATCTGATTCTAGATTTGCTACGATTAAATGATTGTTCTTAATCATTAATCCTGCAGGAAACGCTTCGGTTGGAATCAATCCTTCTACTTTGTTTTTTATTAAATCATACACTACAACTGCATTGTCTAAACCATTAGAAACAAATAATTTTTTACCATCATTAGATAGATGCAAAGCATTCGGTGTACTTCCTTGTAAGTCTTGCCCAAGAATACCTACTGGAATATTTTTAATCAATTTATTTTCTTGAGTACTAATTACAGAAATCTCATCGCTTGATCCATTGGCAACATAAATCAAATTTTTAGATGGCGCTGCAATGATTGCGTTGGGATGTAATCCAACTTTTATTTCTTTGATAAATTTTCCTGCTGTCGAAAAAACAGAGACCGTTCCATTGCTAGTCGCACCAGTCAAAGCATCTGTATAGGCTAATCCCCAAGGAACACCTGCAGTAGATTGTGTAGAATCTGTAACGGTAGTGCCAGCCCAATTGGTTACAAAAACTTTTTGTTGTGCTATTGCTAATCCATAAGGCGCAACACCTGTTGCGTTTTTCCATACAAGTTGCTTTGTTGCAAAATCGAATTTAACAACTTCGTTATTACCATTCAATACGGTATAAATAAAATAGTCATTGCCTTCTTTAGATACTATAATTTGATTGGGTAATGCATTGGAAGCAGGCGCTTTTTTATTGATTGCAATGGATTCAATTTTTTTAATGCCCTTATCCCATTCAACAATCATAATCGCAGATTTATCCCCGCCTGCGGCTGCAAATAAAATAAACTCTTTCCCATTTATGACAGTTGTTGTGATACCAGAATAAACAGTCATTAATTTGCTATACGCCGGTTGTTCTCTAAATCTAAAATGATCTACTACTTTTTTTTGAACGATATCTAACACAAAAAAACCATAACGTTCTTGAACAACTACTAAATTTGGATCCGATAAATTAGCTACATCCATCGCGTGATTTTCTAGATCTGGTTTGCCATATCGCACAACAGTGCCTGCGGATTGAATGATTCTATTGTATGGGAGCTCATGCAAAGTGGCATTTCTTTGAACAATAAAATCGGCTAAGTCGTTAATTTTGTCTGTATTAATAAAGTCCACGCCCCATTGCATAAATTGTTCCCATGCGGCTGGTTTATCTGGACTTGCCCACAAACGAACAGGCTTCCCTAATTGATGCGCTTTATCTATAAACTGCTTTGCCTTATCTATGGATACAGTATCTAGGGGCCATGCATATTTATAACCAATCACTTTATAGTAATCCTCACTTATTAATGCAATTCTTGATAATTGTTTTGATGTGTATTGGACAGACATCCTTCCGTCAAACCATATAAAATCCGGATAAGTTTCAAATAATGCTGGTGCAGGCATATTCCCTGAAATAACAAATTTGATGTTTTTATTACGCGTAATGCTTGGGTATTTATTGAGTAAAATCACCAGTTGATCCAGTGTTTTTTTTGCATCTGTTTTAATATCAATCAACAATTGTAATTTTCTATCTGATTGATTATAAGCCACTAAGGGTTGTAGGTACAAAAATGCTAAGGTGTTGGCAGTTTTTAAATCCTTGGCATCATGGCCAACTAAGATTTCATTATTGACTAAATGAATATCCGCTTCTATCGACCCAAAGCCTTCATTATAAGCCAAATGAAATACTTTTTGCTGTGCATAGTCATTGTGAGAATGCGCGTTTTGAGCGGTATACACTTGTCCAATGACTTGATTTACAAGCAGACAGAACAAAATGGTAGATAAAATATTTTTCATGAATAAATGTACAAATTATAATAGGATTTGAATTTGAATGATGATAAAAAAATAATTAATAAAATCGTTTACAATAAGTTAATACTAGAATGCATTAAATAGTTTCATGCATTAAAATGAAAGTTCTAAATTGTATTCAAAATATATATTATGCCAGTATTCAACGATTTAAGCCTAGATAAGCAATACCTTATCAATGAATTTGATGGAGATCAAGTTTTATTAGTAGAGCCGATTATGAAAACGGAATCTTGTGTATTAATCTTAATTCACGAAGACGTGGAAACGTTTCAGTGGAAAAAGTTAAGTGATGATATTTTTGATATCATCGAAGAATTATCTGAAGAGAAATCAGAAGAATTCGAAGCTTTGTTTGAAGAAGACGAAGATGATTTCGAAGATTTTGAAGACTAATTACATCTTTTAGATTTCGTAAGTCTTTATTAAAACATAAAAAAATCCCATCTGTTTTACCAGATGGGATTTTTTATATCAACTAAATGAGATTACCATCTTCCTAAAAGGGTTCTTGTTTTTGATGAGTTGAAAGTTCTGACCTCTTTTTGTAAGCTCATCATTTCTGCATAACCTTTTAGACTTTGAGGATCGTCTTTAAACTTAGTTGTAAAATCTTTAAAACTTCTTACAATATAATGTGTTGTTTTTTCCTCATTAAGTGTTATTACGCTACCAAATGAAATTCTTGTATTTGCTGGAATATTTTTACTCCAAAAAGCTTCAAATCTTGATTTAAAAAGTTCTTGATCTTTTACGTTGATATAGTAAACATCTTGAACTGGATAAATCGCGCTACTAGTATCACCAAAGTTAGAACCTCTTCTTCCCTCTGCAGATCTCACGCCTTTACAATATTTTGAAAGTTCAGTTTGAAATAGTGCCCATGCATCTGATCCTTTTGAATCATAAGCTGCACCCATTACTTCTGCAGTACCTGAAAAAACAACTTCATGTGTAGCAACATCACTTGCTCTAAAATGATTTTCATATAAAGTAACTGTAATGCCCTTTACTAAGTTTTCTTTTTTACCAAAGTAATCTTTGTAGAGTTGCAATACTGTATTTTGGTCTTTTTGCTCTACATTAAAAGCGTAAGAAGTAAAAATGGATTGCGCATTGATACTTGAAAATGCTGCAAACATAATAATTGCAAGAAGTGATAATTTTTTCATAGTTTTTAAATTTAGAATAAATATAAGTATCGAATTGATACTAATAAAATATATTATTAAAATAATAGATTGTTAATATTGAATATGATTTAGCTATTTTTAGAATTAAGAATAATTAGATGAATTGATGTTTAAACTATAATTTTGTACTTAAGCAATGGCAAAAAGTACAATTAATACGACCGAATTTAGATCCCTCTGTCCAGTAGCAACTGGTTTAGACATCTTGGGCGATAAGTGGACCTTATTGATCCTCAGAGATATGATTTGGGGACATAAATGCCTTTTTAGTGAATTTAAAGAGTCGCCCGAGCATATGCCTAGTAAGATGCTATCTAATCGTTTAAAGAAATTAGAGGAGCTTGGCTTTATTTCCAAAAAAGAAGGTATTGCCAACAAAAAGAGTGTCTATTACTTAATGGAAGAAAAGGGAATAGACGCCTTTCCAATTATGATTGAGATGGCTATTTTTACTTCGAAGCACTATATTGATTATTTAGGATCAACCTATACCAAAGAGGCACGTGGTGTAATGATTAAAAATAAAAAAGAATACATCGCTGATCTTGTAAAGCAATACAAACGTTTTAAAAAAGGTTTGGTAATTTAGGCTTTCTATTTCTTCTTTATTATGCTTTATTTAGGTGGTATTTGCTTAATTTAGTCCTATGTCTGAATTAAACAAAAAAGTGATTATTTTAACGGCTCCATCTGGGGCAGGCAAAACCTCCATCACGCAATTTTTATTAGCAAACTATCCTCAACTAGCATTTTCGGTTTCTGCCACCACCAGGGCGCCAAGAGGCGCCGAACAAGATGGAGTTGACTATCATTTTATTAGCCCAGCAGCATTTGAAGGACATATCAACCAAAATGACTTTTTAGAATATGAAATGGTCTATGAAGGCTTATATTATGGTACCTTAAAATCAGAATTAGATCGCATTTGGGCACAAGGAAAAACGCCTGTATTGGATATTGATGTAAAAGGTGCGATTGCAATCCAAGAACAATTAGGAAATCAAGCATTATCCATTTTTATTTTACCGCCGTCTATTGAGGCATTAAAAGAACGTCTTGCATCAAGAAACACCGAGTCCGAAGAAAAAATACAAATGCGGTTGGACAAAGCAGCATACGAATTAAGTTTAAGCGATCAATTTAATGCGGTTGTAAAAAACGAAGTATTGGATACCGCTTGTAAAGAAACGGCTGCATTCATTCAAGGATTTATCTCAAAATAATTTCATACTTCACATTCACTAAACATAAATAATATGTCTGACAAAACACTTCTAGGTAAAACAGTTTTTATCACTGGCGGAAGCAGAGGAATTGGCAAAGCCATTGCACTTAAATTAGCTGCAGCTGGCGCCAATATTGTGATTGCGGCAAAGTCGGTAGAGGAAGATCCAAGACTTGGCGGAACAATTTACTCAGCTGCTGCAGAAGTTGAAGCATTGGGTGTAAGTGCTTTAGCAGTGCAAGTAGATATCAGAGACGAAGCACAAATTGCAAACGCGATTCAGCAAACAGTAGATAAGTTTGGTGGCATTGATATTGTAATCAACAACGCTTCTGCTATTCAATTAACAGATACCGAACATACCCCTAGTAAAAGATTTGACTTAATGCAAAGTATCAATGTACGTGGTACTTTTTTAGTGGTGCAACACGCACTACCTTATTTGAGAAAATCTACCCATGCACATATTTTAACTTTATCGCCTCCAATTAATTTAGCACCAAAATGGTTAGGTCCGCACGTGGCTTATACCATTACAAAATACAATATGAGCATGATGACGCTTGGATGGGCAGAAGAATTTAAGGAGGATCAGATTTCTGTGAACGCATTATGGCCACGCACCACCATTGACACCGCAGCAGTTAGAAATTTATTAGGTGGTGAGGCACTTGCCAACATGAGTCGTACGCCTGCTATCCTTGCCGATGCCGCTTATGCCATTGTCACTAAAAAACCGCTAGTGTACACCGGTCAAACCTTTGTGGACGAAGCAGTTTTAGCTGCTGAGGGTGTTACAGACCTAGCACACTATTCGGTTGTACCAGGCGGACATTTATATACTGACTTATTTTTATAATGATTAAAAAACATTAAGATGAAAAAACTATTCCTTGGAGCAATGCTATTTTTATCTTTTGGAGCTTGGGCACAAAAGAAAGCAAAAATTGATCCTGTAGCTGCTCAAATTAATGCCAATAAAGAAACTGCACTTGCTGCGTTGAATAATGCTTATGATGCAGACAAGAAAACAGCTTTACAAATTTGGGATTTTGCAGAAGTAGGTTATAAAGAAGTAAAAAGTGCGGCATTGCATATTCAACATTTAAGAGAGGCAGGCTTCACTGTTGAAACGGGCGTAGCAGGCATTCCAACTGCATTTGTAGCAACCTATGGCACTGGTAGTCCTGCTATTGGTATTTTAGCAGAGTATGATGCCTTACCTGGTATCAATCAATCTGCATCGGCAGAAAGAGATCCAATTGCAGGTAAAAATGCTGGTCATGCTTGTGGTCACCATTTGTTTGGAACAGCAAGTGTATCTGCTGGCATTGCGATAAAAGAATTAATTGCTGCTGGTAAATTAAAAGGGACCATCAAAGTGTATGGAACGCCTGCAGAAGAAGGTGGAAGTGGGAAAGTATTTTTAGTAAGAGAAGGCTTGTTCAATAATTTAGATGCGGTGATTCATTGGCATCCTGATGATGTGAATGCGATTACTACAACAAGTGCTTTAGCTAATAAATCGGCTAAGTTTAAGTTTTATGGTATTTCTGCACATGCCGCAGCTGCGCCAGACCAAGGTAGATCTGCATTAGATGCAGTAGAAGCGATGGACAATATGGTGAACATGATGCGTGAACATATTCCGCAAGAAACAAGAATACATTATGTGATCACCAATGGTGGTAAAGCACCAAATGTGATTCCCGATTTTGCAGAAGTGTATTACTATGTGCGTCATCCTAGAAGAAAAGAAGTGGTAGAAATTTTTGATAGAGTGGTGAAAGCTGCAGAAGGTGCCGCTTTAGGAACTGGCACGACGATGAAATATGATATCATTGGTGGCACACACGACTTATTAATTAATAAAACACTTGCAGAAACAATGCAAGCCAACTTAGATAAAGTTGGAGGTGTTAATTATTCAGAAGCAGAAATTGCTTTTGCTAAAAAATTACAACCAACCATGGTGGCTTCGGTAGATTTAGCAACTGCGGCTTCAATAAAACCATTGACATATATTAATGAAGGCAATAGTGGTTCTACCGATGTGGGTGATGTGAGTTATGCAAAACCAACTGTGGGATTGCGCGCAGCTACATGGGTTCCAGGCACTGCAGCACATAGCTGGCAAGCAGTTGCTTCTGGTGGAACAGAGATTGGCACCAAGGGTATGCTAGT
>JBMOFB010000054.1:0-10851 GCA_049314475.1 Sediminibacterium sp. | reverse complement strand
CCTGATGTTGCACCACTTTTTCACCGATTCTTTTAAATCCAGCCCATTTTGCAAGAATAGGAATATAACGGTGCATTTCTCCAAACACCTCAATACTCTTAACTACTTTTAATTGATAGGCTTTAATCCCACAATTAAAATCGTGCAAATGAATGCCAGAGCTTTTACTTGCAACTGCGTTGTATAATTTAGAAGGAATATTCTTAGTGAAGGTATTATCAAATCGTTTCTTTTTCCATCCACTTACTAAATGAAATCCTTGATCCATGATCATGTTATAAAATTCAGGAATTTCATCAGGACTATCTTGGAGGTCTGCATCCATCGTCATCACCATATCTCCTTGGGCAGCTTTAAAGCCCTCGTTCAATGCAGCAGATTTTCCATAATTACGTTGAAGCTTGATGCCTTTTAAAGAAGCATATTGATTGCGTAAATTAGTAATCACATCCCAACTACCGTCATCACTACCATCATCAATCATAATGACCTCATAACTATACGCATTGGTTTCCATGACACGATGTATCCATGCCATTAGTTCTGGCAAAGATTCAGCTTCATTGAATAAAGGTATAACGACAGAAATCTGCATAGGGTGATTATTGATCGATAGCTTGAGTATCTTGAGTTGAGGCTTGAATGTTGCTAAAAGGATCTACTGGATTTTTCTTTGCCACAGCTGCTCCAATTAATGAACCAATTGCGCCTAAAAATCCAGTACCAAATATGGCACCCGCAATGGCAAATGGAAGGAACAACTTTTTAGTCATTGTGATTGCTTGTTCTATCATTTCGTCTGTCAACTTTGGATTTTTCTCCATTTCAACTCTAGAAAGATCAATTATTTTATCAACCATATCAGGGAATAAAACATACAATGCTAAAACTGTATATAAAACTGTAATCACTATAGTTACTGCAGTTGTTTTAAAACCATGGGCAAAAATATTACCAAAAGTGACGTTGTTATCATTTTGATTCGCGAACAAAATATTGCCATATATAATACCACCAATTAAGATGGCATAACTTAACCAACTTAACCATTGGGTTGTATATAAATTAAATACATAAATGATAATGCTAAATAAAATAGAGATTCCACCTAAAATAGCGCCTTTTACAATATGAGAAGTGACTTGTTTTTCCATGTGTATTTTTTAAAAAATGTGATTAATGTTATTTTATAAATTGATTGTAAGGCTATTCATTATTTAAATGCAATTTTCCTTTAGCGTAAGTTCCAACGACAGTACCTTTTAGTGCCTTATCCCAGAATGGATTGTTGGCGGATTTACTTTTGGAATCAGCTTTTGTTAGTGTTGTAGCTGTTTCACGATTAAAAAGTGTAAGATCTACTTTTTGCCCTTCGTTTATAGTGCTTGAACCAAGGTTAAAAATTTGTCTTGCATGATTGGATAATAAATTAGCAATGGCTTCATCCTTTAGTTTTGGAAATAAATGGTTGATGGTAGCATAAGTGGTTTCAATACCAGCAATACCTGCATGCGCATATTCAAATTCAATTGTTTTCCCATCCCAGTCCTGCGGTTGATGGTGTGCACTAATACAATCTACTACACCTCTTTGAACTGCATCTTGTAAAGCTACTTGGTCTGCTTTAGTTCTTAATGGTGGGAACACTTTTAACAAAGTATCATAGGTCGTAAGGTCTGTTTCGTTAAAATATAAATGGTAAGGCGTAACACTACATGTAAGTGCTAATCCTGCCTTTTTACCTGCTTCAATCAATGCGATACCTTTAGCAGTACTCACTCCTGTAATATGTAATTTGGAATTGGTATATTTTAATAATTCAATGTCTCTTGCAATCATTAACTCTTCGGCAATGGCTGGAATTCCTGGAAGCCCAATTTGAGTAGATGTAATGCCTTCGTTCATTAGGCCCAGACTTCCCATGCTTTTATCAATTGGCATTTGGATCACTACACCGTCAAAAGTTTTTACATATTGAAGTGCTTTTAAGAAAAGTAAAGTGGATTGAATAGGGTATAGGCCGTCACTTAAAGCAACAGCACCTGCTTGATGCATATCAATCATCTCTGCTAAATCTTTTCCTTCGATTTTCTTTGATATCGCACCTATTGGTAAAATCTCGATTGGTAAATTTTGTTGTTGTTGAACAATATAATTCACCTGTGTTTTATTATCCATCACAGGCTGTGTATTTGGAACTACAAAAACAGTGGTAAATCCACCGGCTTGAGCAGCTGCTGCACCTGTCATTAAGGTCTCTTTATGTTCAAAGCCTGGATCACAAAAATTGGTAAATGGATCTACCCATCCAGTGCTTACAATGGTGCCTGGTAAATCGACAATTTGATCTGCTTTACCGTCGTAATGATCTTGAATGGAAACTAATACTGCGTCTTGAAGAAGGATATCTTTTACTTGGCCGTTAAATGGCGAATGCTGATCAGCAATTTTGACTTGCCTGAGTAGAATTGTCATCGAGTCAATGAATTTGATGCAATATACTTCGTTTTTACTAATTGTTCCGATAATTAGGCCTCATTTAGGATGATTTTAGATGAAATAGTCGATGAGTTGGGTTGAATTGTAAAGTTACCAGCCCACCTGATGTATGGTTTTATTGAGTTAACTTCGCACCAATGACTTTTGACCAATTAAACATCAATTCTCCCTTAGCTAGGGCATTAGAAGATTTAGGATATACCCATCCCACCACTATTCAACACCGTGTTTACCCAGTTGTGATGTCTGGAAGGGATGTTTGCGGTATTGCTCAGACTGGAACTGGTAAAACTTTCGCTTATTTGTTACCCTGTCTTAGACAATGGAAATTCGATAAAAATAAAGATCCACAAATTCTAATTATAGTCCCAACAAGAGAGTTAGTGGTGCAGGTGGTTGAGGCGGTTAAGAAATTAACACCTTATATGAGTGTGATTACAGTGGGCGTATTTGGGGGAGTGAATATCAATACCCAACAAATAGAAGTCGAAAAAGGGGTAGACGTTTTGGTAGCCACACCAGGTAGATTATTTGATTTAATCATGAATGGGGCGATAAAAACAAAATACATTAAGAAAGTTGTCATAGATGAAATGGACGAAATGTTGAATCTGGGGTTTAGAAAACAGATCACTAATATATTAGAACTTGTCCCTGCGAAAAGACAAAATTTATTGTTTTCGGCTACCATTACAGAGGATGTAGAAAAATTAATGAATGATTACTTTAATGAACCAGTTAGGGTAGAAGCGGCACCAACAGGTACCCCGCTCGAAAATATCATTCAAATTGGATATGACTTACCCAATTTTAACACTAAAGTCAATTTGTTAGAACAGCTTTTAAGTCAAGACGAAAGCATGACAAAAGTCTTGATTTTTGCTGCCACAAAAAGTTTAGCGGATCAATTGTATGATCAATTGATTGAAAAGTTTCCTGATATTGTTGGTGTCATTCACTCCAACAAAGAACAAAATTATCGTTTCAACACAGTGAATCAATTTAAGGCAGGGGTCTTTAAATATATTATAGCGACCGATGTAATGGCACGTGGTATTGATGTTGCAGAGGTAACCCATGTGATTAATTTTGATACACCTGATGTACCAGAAAATTATATTCACCGAATTGGACGAACTGGACGTGCAGATAAAAAAGGAATTGCGATCACTTTTATTACAAAGAATGAAGCCAAGCAAAAAATAGCCATTGAGACTTTGATGAAGCAACCCATTCCAATGGAAGCTTTACCAGCTGATCTAGAAATATCGACTGTGTTGACAGAGGATGAAATTCCAAAAGTGAAGATGAAAATCATTCAAATTAAGTTACCAAAGAAAGAAGATGTTGGCCCAGCTTTTCATGAAAAATCTGAAAAGAATAAAAAAGTGAATGTTCGAAAGAACCACAAAGAAGCCATGCAGAAAAAGTATGGTAAACCAAAGACTCGTGGAGCTAAGAAATAAATTAGCCCTTAAAGAATATAAGGGCTAATTTATTTTAGTCTAATGATTTTTTCGAGGCCACCCATAAACGGTGGCCTCGATTAGCTTTACTACCTTAAAGAATATAAGGGCTAATTTATTTTAGTCTAATGATTTTTTCGAGGCCACCCATAAACGGTGGCCTCGATTAGCTTTACTACCTTAAAGAATATAAGGGCTAATTTATTTTAGTCTAATGATTTTTTCGAGGCCTAGAAACGCTCTAATCCAGAAAAGAAGAAGTTGCCTTCGATGGCTGCGTTCTCATCACTATCACTTCCGTGCACTGCGTTTTCACCAATAGAAGCTGCATACTTTTTACGGATAGTACCTTCTTCTGCCTGAGCAGGATTGGTTGCACCAATTAATGTTCTAAAATCTGCCACTGCATTTTCTTTTTCTAAGATAGCAGCAACGATAGGGCCACTACTCATAAAATCAACTAATTCTTGGTAAAAAGGTCTTTCTTTATGCACTTCATAAAAAGCTCCAGCTTGTGTAGGAGATAAATGAATCCACTTCATTGCTTTTACTGAAAATCCAGCTTTGATGATTTGATCTAAAATTGCACCAGTATACCCTTTAGAAGTTGCATCTGGTTTAATCATTGTAAATGTCTTGTTGCTCATATCTATTTTTTAATTGTTTCTAAATGTGGGTGCAAAATTACCTAAAAACATCCGATTTATCTTAAATTTGTGCACTTATGCAATCAATTGAACAATTCTATCCATTTTTTCAACAACCATTTAAAGCCGTTATCACTGCACATCAGAAACCCGATGGGGATGCAATGGGTTCCAGTTTAGCTTTATACCATTTTTTAATCCAATTAGGACACGATGTTACAGTGGTTTCACCAACCAACTGGGCACCTTTTTTAGATTGGATGCCAGGAACTGACAAAGTGGTTGATTACGAGAGCAATAGACCTAAAGCAACCGAACTAGTTCAAGCTGCTGACTATATTTTTTGTTTGGATTTTAATATTCTACACCGCACAAAAAATATGGAATCGGTGATTAGAGATGCAAAAGCGATTAAAATATTAGTTGACCATCATCAACAACCTGATATACAGAGTTTTGGATATGGTATAAGTGATGTAAAAATGAGTTCAACCTGCGAAATGATTTATGATATCATTGTACAATCGGGCCATAGTAATTTAATCAATCTAGATATCGCAACGGCTTTATACACAGGTTTAATGACGGATACTGGGTCATTTAGATTCCCGTCTACCACTGCCTCCGTGCACAAAATTGTGGCTCATTTAAAAGAAGTAGGGTTGCAACATTCCAAAATTCACGAAAATATCTATGATCAATCCTCAGAAGGTCGTTTAAAGTTTATGGGGAATGCGTTTTTAAACAGAATGCATGTGTTTCCGGAGTACAATACTGCTGTCATGGCTATCCCTAAAACGGATATCTATAAGTTTGAGCTAAAAACTGGTGATACGGAAGGATTGGTCAACTATCTTTTATCCATTCACGGCATCAAATTTGCCGCTATTGTGATTGATAGAGAAGAGGAAAGAAAATGGAGTTTTAGGAGCAAAGGTAACTTCGATGTTAATATATTTGCAAGAACACATTTTGAGGGTGGAGGCCATGCAAATGCAGCAGGCGGAAGTTCAAAAAAATCTGTTGAAGAAACATTTCAAGATTTTAAAAACGTATTAGAAACATATAAATCTCAATTAACACAAATAAACTAAAATGATCAAATCAACATTAAAATTAGTAGCTGCAATTGTATTGTTTGCAAGTTGTAACAGTTACGAAAAAGCACCTTCAGGCATGATGTACAAAATTACACATGGTGATGGCAATCAAAAGAAATTAGAACAAGGACAATTTGTAAAAATGAACATTGAATACAAATTAAAAAGTAAGGACACGACTTTAAGCTCTACTTTTGGACTTATCCCTGTTTATTTTCCAGTTGATACAGCAAGCTTAGGTAAATACACATTTACTGAAATCTTGATGAAATGTAAGAAAGGAGATAAAATTGAATTCTCTTTAAGCATTGATACGCTTGCTAAAATGGGTGTGTTGCAGTTAAATGAAATATTTAAAACAAAAGACATTGTTTTAGGTAAAGCAGAAATCTTAGACGTTTTCATTGATGTTGCAAAAGTTGATGCGGATTACAAATTAGAGACAGAGAAAGAAAAGAAAAGAGAAATTGATGCAATTAAAGCACATTTAGCAAAAAATAAAATCACTGCAGTTGAATCTCCAGAAGGTGTATTTGTTGTTTTGAAAGAAGCTGGTGATGCTACTAATAAAATTGATACCACTAAGATTGCAAGTGTTTATTACAAAGGTTATACCATTGGTGGTGAACCATTTGATACAAACATGAAACCAAATGATTCTACAGCAAAACCATTTGATGTAAATATCGGGACTGGTGGAGTCATTCCTGGTTGGGAAATTGGTTTGAAATATTTTGGTAAAGGAGGTAAGGGTACCATCTTTATACCTGCTATGTTAGCTTATGGCCCTCAAGCAAATGGTGCAATCAAGCCTTATTCTAATTTAGTATTCGACCTTGAAATTCAAAATGTTACAAAGAAGTAAGTTGAAATAATGAATCAAAATTTAGTTGAAATAACTTTATTCTGATGATAAAAAAAAGGCCAAATAAAATTTGGCCTTTTTTTTTATGCGTTCATTTTTTCAATCAGTAGAATCGCTTCCTTAGCTTCTTTTACATCATGCACCCTTAAGATATTGGCACCACCCATTAAACCAATTGAATTGAGTACCGTTGTTCCATTTAAGGCTGCATCCGCATTTACTCCTAATGTTCTGTAAATGCTCGACTTTCTGGAGACACCTAAAAGAATTGGTAAATCCAATACTTTCAACATGCTTAATGACTGTACAATCTTAAAATTTTCTTCTACCGTTTTACTAAAACCAAATCCCGGATCAATCATCCATGTTGTCAATCCAGCTTCAGCAAATTGGCTTTTTTTAGCCATAAAATAATCTACCAGTGTCTCCATGATATTGGATCTATTTTCTACAAGATGCATAGTTGCTGGGCCACCAGTTTGATGCATTCCTATATACCCAGCTTGATTGTGAACAACTGTAGCAATCATCTTAGGATCAAAATTGCCACAACTAATATCATTCACAATAGAAGCCCCGGCATCTAATGCAGCTTTTGCAACACCAGCATGGTAGGTGTCTATGGAGATAGTCCTATTTGGCATGGCTGCATGTATCGCTTCAATCATAGGTACCACACGCTCAATTTCAATCGCCTCTGATATGATGTCTGCGCCTGGTCTAGTACTTTGTCCTCCAATATCTAATATTCCTGCACCAGCATCCACCATCTCTATCGCTTTTTGAACCCCTAAGTCAATTGCTTCCATTCGACTACCCTTAAAAAATGAGTCGGGTGTAGCGTTCAAAATACCCATCACCAAGGGGGTCGTTAAGTCAAGCTCCGTATCCTTTAATTGGATTTTAAACATAGTTTTAATTTAAGGGCCTTATTGTTTATCTTGCAGCTGTTCAAAGATATTAACTAACCGTGTAATTAGCTGTTATTTCATGAGTCAAACTTCTGCACAATATGATGAGGCCATCGCTTCATGTAGGGATATTTTTATCAAGAAAACTAAAGATTATGGTACTGCTTGGCGTGTACTAAGAATCATTTCCGTAGTAGATCAAATTTTCATAAAAGCTTTAAGAATTAGGACCATTCAAGATAAAGGCTTCCAAAAAGTAGACGACGGCATACAAGATGAATTTAAGGGGATTATCAATTATTCAGTCATTGGATTAATCCAATTAAAATTAGATGACCCCAAGGTAGAAGACATGCCAGTTGATCAGGTACAATCTTTGTATCAAGCAAATATTGATTTTGCTAAATCAACTATGATGGATAAAAATCATGATTACGGTGAAGCTTGGAGAGACATGAGTCAAGAAAGCTATGCAGATTTAATTTTGGTTAAACTATTGCGTATTCGACAAATTCTAAACAATGATGGCAAGACTTTAATCAGCGAAGGGATTGATGCGAATTTTGTAGATATATTGAACTATGCCAGTTTTGCTTTAATACAAATAGCAGAAGGAAAACACTAACACTATGCAAGCATTTTTGAAAATTCTAAGATGGTCTGTTGGACTATTGTTTATTTTTTCAGGATTGATCAAAGCCAACGACCCATTGGGGTTGAGCTACAAAATGCAAGAATTTTTTGAAGTTTGGGGCATTGCTTTTTTAGACGATTATACCCTTGTGTTTGCAGTTGTCATGAATACACTTGAGATAGTTGCTGGGGTTGCTGTATTAATAAAATTTCCTTATAAACAAACTTTATGGATGTTGTTAGGACTCATTGTTTTCTTTACATTCCTTACAGGCTATGCGTTGTTTTCTGGAAAAATTAAAACATGTGGTTGTTTTGGAGATTGTATTCCACTCACTCCAAAAGTTTCTTTTATAAAAGACCTGGTTTTATTGTGCTCTATTCTAATCTTACTGTTTAATCAAAAGAAAGTAAAGAGTAATTTGCAAAAAGCTTTGGGTATTTTTTTATTGACACTTTCCACAGGCATAGTAGGATACGGACAATACTATGTATTACAACATCTTCCATTCATTGATTGTTTACCCTATAAAAGAGGCAACGACATTAAGGAACAAATGAAAGTTCCAGAAGGCGCCGTTCCAGATAGCGTGTCCATTCAAATGTCATTTATAAAAGACGGTAAAAATGTTCAATTTGATATCAATCAATTTCCAACAGATTTTGATAGTACTTATGTTTATCAAGATCGTAAGGAAGTTTTAATACTAAAAGGGAATGGCAAAGTCGCTAAAATTGTTGACTTTAGTTTGTTTACCATGAATAATGTTGACACAACGGAAGCCTTATTTAATTCCACTAAACCATATGTGCTTTTATTTTCTGGCAATATAGATGCATCCATTCCATGGAAATCGTTGATAACCAAAATAAAAGAAAAACACCAGCAGGTTTATTTAGTCACTGCGGATAAAGCAAATGCTGCTCAACTTAACCTTGACATTCCAGTGTTAATTGGGGATATGACCATGATCAAAACTGCTGCAAGGGTTTGGCCAACAGTGGCTATCATGAATGGATCATCCATCATGGAGAAGCAAAGCTATATCGACTTCATAAAAAAATAGGTAATCAGTTGTGTTGATTTAATTGTAACTTAGGATAACAAGTCTAATTAAATCCTGCATTATGTCAAAAATTATTGAAATTTTAGAAAAGAAAGGACCTCATTTCAATATTGTTGCATCCTCAACACCTGTGTTAGATGCTTTAACAATCATGCAATCCGAAAACCTAAGTTACGTAGTCGTGATGGATGAAAATCAGTTTCTTGGTATTATGTCAGAACGCGACTATACACATAAAATTAAACTTCAAGGACGTCACTCAGATTCAACGACTGTGAAAGAAATCATGACCCACGATTTACCTGTTATTGGATTACAAGAGGAGTTAGAACGATGTATGATTTTAATGAATGTCTATAAAACAAGGTACTTACCTGTATTTGATAATATTGTATTCAAAGGGGTCATTACTATGAATGACTTAATGCGAGATGTGTTGGATAAGAAAAAGTAGTAATGCGCAATTATTTAATCACCACATCCGTGATCAGTTTTTCTCCCATCTTTTCGTTGACCCTTTCAATGATAAGTGTTTTTTGAAAACCCAATTCATTTTTGAGTGGACCAATATTGGTATGTATAAAAAGTTTCTGATCAAATATATAAATCTTGTCTGTGTATTTGGCTACTGTGACGCCCATAATTTCTTCCCAAACAGCTTCAATCTGAACTGCTCTAATACCATTTTTTAATTTAGTATTCTCTTGCACCATTTGTTTTAACGCCTCTCCAATTTTGAATGTAGCCATAGTACTAAAATACAATTTTATAATTCAATTAGTTGGTAATTTTCTACGTATCTGCCTAAAAGGTCTTCCACACGTACCTTATGCGTATCTGTTATGAATACAGGACCATCTGTTGCCTTGGCAACCCAACCCAACAAATGGGCCATTCTGGCTTCATCTAATTTCTCAAAAATATCATCCATTAATAAAATAGGAGAGAACCCTTTTACTTTTTTCAATAACTCCCATTCTGCTAATCGGATTGCAAATAATAAACTTTTTCTTTGTCCCTGAGACGCTTCTTGTTTAAATGATTGTGCTTGTATGGTGATGATTAAGTCATCTTTATGAATACCTACACTTGTTCTTTGCATGGCTTTATCTTTTGGTAAAGCTTGATGTAATAAATCTGCAAACTGATTATTATGTAAATTCGATTGATATTGGATATAAATCGCATCTGCATTACCTGCAATGGATACGTAGAGTTGCTGAATAAGCGGCAACCATTCATTTAATATTTTTGTTCTTATCTCAAAAATGGGTTGTCCATATTGCACTAATTGCTGATCCAATGTACCTAACAAAGTTTCATCTAAATTTCCTTGTTCTGCTGCCCATTTTAAAAGGCTATTTCTCTGCTGTAGCACTTTATTGTATTGAATCAATAAACGTAAATAATTGGCGTCAATTTGTGACATTAAACTATCCATTAATTTTCTCCTTTCTTCACTTAAGCCTGTGATAATTTGAACATCATCTGGTGCAATCATCACAGTTGGAATCTTCCCAATATGCTGTGACAATTTTGTATAAAGTACTTCGTCAAAATAAAATTCCTTCTTACCCGATTCTCTTAAAATACAGGTGACTTGTGTCTCATTTCCAGTGAAATCAAATTGACCATCTACCCGCATTCCTTGAAAAGCATGATG